>JAHKKJ010000164.1 GCA_020027655.1 Deltaproteobacteria bacterium
TCCAGCAGGCTGATGACCGCCTTGTTTATACTTGTCCGTTTACGCTCCGCTTCCCGGCGCACGGCTTTCGTCAGGTCTGGCGGTAGATTTCTTAAAGTGATTGCCTTCATGGGCCTCCTCAATTCTTGTGCATCAACAGTGCACCGTAGTGATGCATCCTAGCACGGCTATCCAGCGATGCGAACATAGAGGCAAAAGCCACGAGCTATGAGGAAAAGAAAAAAAGTATGAGGCAAAGGAGGAAACCGGAAATAGATAAGACCCCGATCGTGATCCGTGGTCGCCGCGCCTACGATAAATGCCACCCCTGCTATTTTAACGATACATCCCTTGGGGATCGACTTCATCGCGAATCAGACGCAGCTCTTCAGTCGTTGGCGCGGCGGTCTCCCCTATCGTCACAGCCAGGCGCAGCGGCCAGCCGACTTCCGCCTGCACGTCCTTCGCTTGAACACCGGGATAGAGGTCGCTTAACTGCATTTCGCGCTGAGGGTTGTCGAAGGTTAAGATAGCCTTGTCGGTAATTACCAGCGCCGGCCCGCCGCCGGGCAAGCCCAACCGAGCACGGCTGTCGCCGCCGGTCAGGTGGCCGGGACTGGTAAGAAAATCCAGCTTGTCGACAAACGCCCGGCGTTTGAGACGCATGATCATGAACGTGCGTTGAGCGTTGATGGCAATTTCGCAGGCGCCGCCGCTGCCGGGTAAGCGCGTTTTGGGTTTACTGTAGTCGCCGATGACGGTGGTGTTGAGGTTGCCGTAACGATCGATCTGCGCTCCGCCTAGCAACGCAATCTCGACCAAGCCCCGCTGCAGGTATAGCCCAAAGAGGTCTGCCATAGAAACTACCGACACCGCCCCGCTGACGAGGGTCGGGTCGCCGATGGATAGCGGCAGACGTTCGGGACGGGCCCCGTAGACCCCGGACTCGTAGATGAGCTCGAGATCGGGCGCGACCGTGTGGCGCGCCAGATTGCAGGCGATGTTGGGCAGACCGACGCCGACGAAAACAGTCCGCGCCCCTTTCAACACGCGGGCGGCCACTGCGATCATCATCTCCGAATCCGAATAGGCGACTTCCCTCATCGATGCCTCCCGTAGTCCACTGACGGCGCCAGCAACGGTTCCGGCTTGAGCTTATCAAAGTGAGCTTGCCCGTGTTTGCGCACGTAGGCGGCATGATTTTCCAAGCCGTAAACCCATTCGTCGAGCCAGGCCAAAACCGCCGCGTGATCTTGGGAAAGCTTGTCCCAAGCCAGATAGGATTCATTGTCGCGGTCGTAATAGCCCTGGACATAGGAGGGATGCGCGCCGTAAGGTTCATGCACCACGGCATCGACGATCAAACCGGGAATCAAAGTACGATTGGGATCGGCACGGATCATCGATTCGTCCACCAATTCTTCGATCACCACGATGACATGCTTGGCGGCAAACGCTATTTCCTTTTGCATGCCGAGCAACCCCCACAGCTGCGTGTTGCCCTTCGCATCGGCTCGCTGTGCGTGGAGGATGGCGACATCGGGGTTGAGCGGCGGCACCACCGCGATCTTGCCGGTGCCGTAGGGATCATCAATCAGTTTGATCAGCGGATTCGCAGCGAGCATGTCGGAGCCGATGTAGCTGCGTAAAGCAAAGAAGGGCAACCGGGACGCGCCCGCCGCATAACGCCCGACCAGACCGTAGTGTGAATACTCTTCCAGCTCCAGCGGGCAAGGAATCGCTTTCTCGACGGCGCGACGGATGCAGTAAAGCGAGCCGACGCCGGGATTGCCCATGTAACTAAAAATTAGTTTGCTCGCCGTACCGGCGGCGATCATCTGGTCATAGATCAAGTCCGGCGTCATGCGAATCAAGGTCAGGTTGCGGCGCCGTTGGCGGATGATCTCGTGGCCTGCGGCAAAGCAGATAAATCCGGTGAAACCTTCAATGGCCACAGAGAAGTTGTCGCTTACGTAAGTAGCGATGGCGTCTTGCATGGACACAAGCTTATTGGCTTTTGCTGAGTTGTTCATATTGTTAAAGGCGAAATCTCTTCAGCCCAATAAGCTGCTTGCGCTTTTGAGTACCCGATCGATGATTCTTTGTGTTTCACCTAAGTAGTTCTCCGGGGCTGCCAACGCCTGCCAATCTACCGTATCGTCGACAATCATGCTTGCGGTCAAATTTCTCACGACTTCGATCAACGGCTTTCCTTCCGACACGGCGATGCCGCACGCCTTTTTGACGAGCTCATCCGCTTTAGCGCGGGGCATCGTCTTCGCCAGCGCGAACACCGCGGCTTCGGCAAGAATGACATCATCCGCCCGTGTAATATTCTCGCGCATCTTTCCTTCGTCAACCTGAAGGTTTTTCGCCAAATAGAGGGCGTGCTTGAGAGCCCCGCCGGTAAGCACAATCATCTGCGGCAAGGTCAACCATTCCACCTGCCAGCCATGGGTGGCCCGCTCATGCTCTTGAATTTGCGCCTGGTGCAGAGCCGACAATAAGGACGCGTTGGTGCGCGCCGCAGCCAGGATCAGCTCGCTGGTGATCGGATTGCTCTTCTGCGGCATCGTGCTGCTGCCGCCTCGCCCCTCCTCCGCCGATTCCAAGACCTCCCCAACCTCGGTCTGCGCCAGCAAGATAATATCCTGTGCCATTTTTCCGAGGCTGCCCGTCAATAGACTAAGCCAACCGGCAAATTCAATTAAATTGTCACGCTGCGCGTGCCACGGCATAATCGGCGCACCCAATCCCAGCTCATCGGCAAGTCCGTGCATCACCGCAAGACCTTTATCATCGAGCGCGGCGAGAGTGCCAGCCGCGCCGCCAAACTGCACGACCAAGAGACGCGGAGAGATTTCATCGAGCCGCTCAGCGTGGCGAATCAAAGGCGCAAGCCACGCGGCAACCTTCAAGCCGAAGCTCACCGGCAGCGCCTGCTGGCCATGGGTGCGTCCCGCCAAGACAGTGACGCGATGCCGATTTGCAAGTTCGCTCAGATGTCGAGCGATTTCGACGAGTCTTTCTTTGTAGAGTTTGATGGCGGAGCGGAGCTGGAGCACGCAGGCGGTGTCCATGATATCTTGCGTCGTCGCGCCCCAGTGAACGTAAGGCGCCGCCTCTGTGCCAACGGCTTTGCGTAATTCCTGGACCAGGGCGATGATCGGAAATCCGGAGCGAGCCGTTCCTTTAGCGAGCGCCGCGATATCGATTTTGTTCGACTGTGCCCTACAAATGTGTTCCGCCGAGCCCGAGGGGATAACCCCTAGACGGGCCTCGGCACGGGCTAGCGCGGTTTCAACTTCCACCAGCGCTCGCACGTAGGCTTCATCAGTCAATAGCTCGTTAATTTCGGAGTCGCTAAAGAGCGGTCCGAAGATTTTAGAATTCAGTGCGGTGGGCATCTTTGGAAAAGAGGGGCCAGGGGAAATTTCCGCAGTCAACGGTGTTTTCACATCTGCAAAAAATCCCCCTTAATCCCCCTTTGCCAAAGGGGGAAACTTGATTCTTGCGACACTTGCTCTCGCGGGCGAGAATAAGTTCTTAAACTGACGTGCGTGATTAGTGCGTTCGCGTTCATGCGACCTCAGCGTTGTCACATGTCGAAGAAGACCGTTTCATTCTCTCCCTGAAGGCGGATGTCAAAGCGGTAGACAGGCTTACCATTCTTTTCTTCGCGAGCTGCAATCAGTGTTTGACGCCGAACTTTGGTTTTAATTGAAGATAAGACCGGGTCCGTGGCATTTCCCGGCTCGTCGCCGAAATAAATTCGCGTGTAGGCGTGAACGAGCATGCCACGCGCAAAGACCGTGACATTGATATGCGGTGCTTGTACGGATTCGTCAGGCCCGGGCACTGACCCCGGTTTGATCGTTTCGAAGGAGAAAACGCCCATCTTGTCTGTACCGGAGCGGCCCCAACCGAGAAAACTCGGATCCAGGGGTTTCTCCTGCTTGTCATCCGGATGGTTATAGCGACCGTAAGCGTTGGCCTGCCAGATTTCCACCATCGCATCCGGCACGGCCTGCCCATCGCCGTCGAAGACGTAACCCTCAATCCGAATCCTTTCTCCCAGGGTCGCATCGGACGCTAGCACGTTCATTCTTTTTTGTGTGAGTCCTAACGAATAAAACGGCCCGACGGTTTGGGACGGCGTTTGCTTCATCGGCCGTCACTTTCAAAGGGGGTCTGCTGCCGCCCGCGCAAGACGATGTCAAACCGATACCCCAGCGCCCACTCGGGTTCAGTCACGTCATGAGCGTAGGAGGCGATGAGCCGTTGGCGTCCACTTTTGCTTGGCACCGAATTCAAGATCGGATCCATCGGGATCAGCGGGTCGCCGGGAAAGAAGAACTGTGTCACCAGGCGGGTGACGAAGCTTGGACCGAACAGCGATAGATGAATGTGTGACGGTCGCCAGGCGTTCGGATGGTTCAGCCACGGATAGGGGCCGGGCTTAACCGTGAGGAATCTATATTCACCTTTTTCATTGCTCATGCAGCGCCCGGCTCCGATAAAATTAGGATCCAAGGGCGCGCGGTGCTGATCCACCTCGTGATGGTAACGACCGGCGGCATTGGCCTGCCAGATCTCGATAAAGGTGTTGGGCACAGGCCTTTCGTCTTCGTCAAGCACTCGCCCGACGATAATCACGCGCTCCCCCATCGCCTCCCCGTCGGTGCCGGCGTTGCGGGTCAGATCAGTGTCCCTCGGCTGCACCGCCTCTGGGCCGAACAGTGGTCCGGTGATCTCAGACAGCGTCTGCTTCATTTTCGCCAGCCGCTTTAGCGGGGCACGCTTCATCGATGACGCATAGCCTTCGAAATGATAGGGCGGATGGGATTTCCAATCACGCGGATTATATCCTTGAATCTTCATGCTGCTTCCTTTCCGATCCGGAGTGATTTCGTAAGCCAACGACCCAAGATCGCAGGAACAAGACTCTTCACTGCGCTCATCAGAATGACGCTTGGAGGTGTCATCCTGAACCCCTTCGATTGTCACTCTGAGCAATGCGAAGAGTCTCAGGACAAGCTCCGTGAAGGATCTGTTTAGTTCATTTATTCTCGTTTTCCAGCTCTTTGTAAACTCGTTTTGCAATCCCAAAAGCGCTGTTTGCTGCCGGCACGCCGGCGTAGACTGAAACCTGGAGCAACACCTCCCTAACCTCATCGGGAGTGACCCCAGTGTTGCGGGTCGCGCGGATGTGCATGGCAAGCTCGTCGTGTTTTCCCAGCGCCGCAATTATGGCCAAGGTCAGCATGTGCCGGGTTTTCTTATCGATCCCAGGCCGTGTCCAAATGGTACCCCATGCGCCCTCCGTAATGATGCGCTGAAAATCAGCGTCGAAATCGGTTTTGTTGGCCTCTGCCCGGGCGACGTGCTCGGCCCCTAGGACTGACTTGCGCATCGCCATGCCTTGATCAAATCGATCGTTAGACAATGTTCACCTCCATGTTTCTAGTTTGATCTCTTGGGGTCAACTCCCCGTAGCTCGCTGCACAAAAATTGTCTGGCGTCAGGCAATGTTCTCCTGCCGGAAAAATTCCATCATCTGGTGCGCCATGGCTTCCGGCTGCTCTATACACGCTAAATGCCCCGCCTCGTTGATGAGAGAAAAGCGGGCGCCGGGAATCGCCTGCGCAAGCTCACGCCCGAGATCAGGCGGCGTTGCAATGTCCTGATCACCGCACAGAACGAGTGTCGGTTGGTTAATTTTTGGCGTCTCGTGCGTCAGATCAGCGTCCCGTAGCGCATAGCACGCCCCTAAATATCCATTCGCAGGAATGCGCAGAAGCATGTTGGCGTAGCCTCGCATTTCGACGCTTCGATCTTCCCGGAAGGCCGAGGTAAACCACCGCTCCATCGATGGGCCGACCAGCTTAGTCAATCCCGACTCTTTGACCGTCGCTATGCGCTCCTCCCAACTGGCGAAGGAACCAATCCTCATGCCGGTGTCACAAAGCACAAGCGCGCGCACGCGATCGGGATAATGGATCGCGAAGCGCTGGGCAATGAGTCCACCAACCGAGAGCCCACAGACCGTCGCCTCTTTGATTTCCAGAGCATCCAATAGTCCCACCAAATCGAGGACAAAATCATCCAGAGAATACGGCGGTGCTGGCACATCACTTAGTCCATGTCCCCTCTTGTCATAACGGATGATCCTAAAATCACCGGCTAAATGGGTAACAACGCCGTCCCAGATCCTGAGATCACTGCCGAGCGAGTTAGCAAAAACTAGGACCGGCCTATCCTTCGATCCCTGTGACACAAAGTGTTGAACTATCCCATGCGCTTTTGAAAACATAATTACCTCCAGCCCATTTTTACCATATTTCACTTTGGAAGTATCTCTAAAGCGAAACTCGATTTCTCGCAAGTGTCGGCAAACATGAACGGGTTGATCTGTCTGACTGCCTTTTAGGCAGGCCGATGACGAAAGATTAATCAACTGCTTCATTCAAACGCAAAAACGATGAGCCGAAGCATTAGAGCCGAATGGCATATTGATTGCGATGAGGCTGACCGATTGATTTAACTGACGGGCTGGGGAACCATCGATTAGCTTGAATAGAACTACACGTTAGCGATATAAACTTGTGTGATTAGATCAGTCAGCTCCGACCCTAAGCTCTCTAACATCCGCGCACTAAGAAGGGGCTAGATGTTTCAAGCTCCGTTTAACAGACTAGGTTGTATTGAGGCCGGCCAATGAATTTTACCTCCTACGACACTGCCGAATTCTTCGACGAGATGTTCTTGCCCGACGGCTGTGCCCGTTCCGGCGCTCGCTTGCTCAAAGAGCGGATTGAGTCTTTGCCAAACGGCGAGCTCTTGCTTCGTCAGGAGGCCGCCGAGCGTTTGCTGCTGCAGAGCGGGATCACGTTTAACGTCTACGGCGACAGCGCGGCCACTGAGAAAATCTTTCCGTTTGACGTGATTCCACGCATTGTCGAAGCTTCCGAGTGGGATTGGATCGAAAAGGGGCTCAAGCAGCGGGTCTATGCCCTCAATCTTTTCATCGATGACGTCTATCACGGGCAAAAAATCGTCAAAGATAGCGTCGTTCCTGAATATCTGATTCGCTCGGCTCGTTCTTTCAGAGACGCATGCGTGGGGCTCAATCCGCCCCAGGGCATCTGGTGCCATATCACGGGCACGGACCTGGTCCGGAATCACGACGGGCAGATTTATGTCCTGGAAGACAATCTCCGCTGCCCGTCGGGAGTTTCCTACGTCCTGGAAAACCGGCGGGTGATGAAAAGGACCTTTCCTCAAGTTTTCGAAGCTTCCCGAGTCCGTCCCGTCGATGAATATCCCAGTCGCCTGCTTTCTATGTTGCAGTCGCTTTTTCCGACGGCTTTGGAGTCGCCTAAAGTCGCCTTGTTGACGCCGGGAATCTACAATTCCGCCTATTTCGAGCACGCCTTTCTGGCGCAGCAGATGGGTGTGGAGCTGGTGGAGGGCCGCGACTTAGTCGTCGTTAACGGACGCCTTATGATGCGCACCACAAAGGGTTTTGAGCGGGTCGATGTCTTGTATCGACGCATCGATGACGATTTTCTCGACCCCCAGGTTTTCCGCTCCGACTCGTTATTGGGTGTGGCCGGTCTCATGGATGTTTACAAGAAAGGCAGCGTGGCATTGGCGAATGCGCCAGGCACCGGCATCGCGGACGACAAATCCATCTATGCCTATGTGCCAAAGATCATCGAGTACTACCTGGGCGAGAAAATAATCATTCCCAATGTACCGACCTACATTTGCGCCGAAGAAGAAGACCGTTCTTACGTCGTTTCACATTTGGATCAGCTAGTCGTGAAAGCAGTCAATGAATCCGGCGGCTACGGCATGTTGGTCGGTCCGCACGGCACGGCAAACGAACGTGCGGAGTTCGCGCGGCGAATTGAGGATAACCCTCGCAACTACATTGCACAGCCGACCTTGGGGCTTTCACGCGCACCGGTGATTGTCGAGAGCCAGTTTGCCGGCCGGCATGTCGATTTGCGCCCCTATATTCTCTATGGCAAGGATATCTATGTTCTTCCCGGAGGATTAACCCGAGTGGCGCTCAAGAAGGGCTCTCTGGTGGTCAACTCTTCCCAGGGCGGAGGCAGCAAGGATACCTGGGTTTTGGAGTAATGGAGTACTGGACGGAGAACCAACACTCCAGTATTCCAATATTCCAAAAAATCCATTCCGCTTTATCTATGCTAAGCCGAGTCGCCAATTCCATATACTGGATGAGCCGTTATACGGAACGGGCCGAAAACGTGGCGCGCTTCATCGACGTGAATCTGCAAATGATCCTCGACCTCCCTAGCGGTTCCACGGAGCAGTGGGCACCGTTGGTCATCATCACGGGCGATGACGCGGCTTTTGCCGAACACTTTAACGGGCCAAGCCGGGAAAATGTGATTCGTTTTCTCAGTTTTGACACCAACAATCCCAACTCGATTATTGCCTGTTTGCGGGCGGCCCGGGAAAACGCCCGCACTATACGGGAAGCGATTTCCCCCGAGATGTGGGAGCAGATCAATACTTGCTATTTGATGGTCAACGCCGCAGCATCCGATCCGCGCCTCATGGAATCGCCCTATAGCTTTTTTAGCGAAGTAAAAAAGGCCAGCCATCTCTTCGATGGCATCACGGAAGCGACCATGCTGCACGACGAAGGCTGGCATTTTTACCGCATGGGCCGTCTTTTGGAAAGAGCGGACAAGACTTCGAGATTGCTGGACGTGAAATATTTTATCCTCCTTCCCTCTGTCACGGACGTGGGAACGCCGCTGGACGACATTCAGTGGGCGGCCGTGTTGCGATCGGCCAGCGCCCTGGAGATGTATCGTAAACGACATGGCCCGATCATACCGGAGCAGATTATCGAGTTCCTTGTGCTCGACCGCGAGTTTCCCCGTTCGGTTCACTATTGCCTCACCACCGCCAATGATTCCCTCCATGCGATCTCCGGTACTCCCATCGGCATGTACCGCAATCCGGCCGAGCAGCACCTGGGCCGGTTGCGAGCGGAACTCGCCTACACGGACACTCGGCAGATCGTTGCGCTAGGGCTACACGAATTTCTGGACGGGCTACAGAAGAAACTCAATCTGATAGACCAATCCATTTTTGATACCTTCTTTGCTCTGCGCCCGATCGGCGGCGGTGTTACTTTCGATCTAGGACGGAATCAATGACCTTTTGTTTGGGAATCAAACTATCGGATGGCCTGGTCGGCATCGCGGACACGCGAGTCCTGTCCGGCAACGAGATGGTTGTGGCCCGAAAAGTATCGGTCTACCAGGAGGAGCGTCAAGCGCTGTTCTTGATGACCGCGGGTCTACGATCATTGAGAGACAAAGCGGTGACTTACTTCGAAGAATCCTTGGCGCAGCATGAGGAACCACTCGACCACCTGTTCAAAGCGGTCAATCTTTTTGCCGCGCAGGTCCGCCGGGTGGCCCAGGAGGACAGGGGATCGCTGCAAGAAAGCGGATTGACCTTTGATTTTTCGGCGCTGATCGGCGGACAATTCGAGCACGATAAGGAACACAAACTTTTTCTCGTTTACCCCCAAGGAAATTGGATTGAGGTCGGCCAGGGCACACCCTATCAAATCATCGGCGCGTCGGGTTATGGCAAACCTATTCTCGACCGCACCCTCAAATATCAGGACCCCATGCGTTTCGCTCTCAAAGTGGGCTGCTTGGCTTTCGACTCCACCCGAGTAAGCGCTGCAGGCGTGGATTTTCCCATCGATGTGATTCTTTACAAGGGTGGCAGCTATCGGATCGTCGAGCATCGCTACGAAAAAAGAGATCTTGAGCATGCCTCCAACTGGTGGCAGGAGCGCTTGCGCGCCTCAGTGAACGAGCTGCCGGATGAATGGATTGAACCGGCATTTGCCCATTTAAAAGCTTGAAGGGGTTTTTTGAGTGCGGCGTTTCTCTTTACAGCGCGATCGTTTCAATCCGCTGGATTTCTTCGGTGGCGAGCGCGAGCTGCTCGGCTTGGAGATCTTCTTTCATATGTTGTTGGCTCGTGGTTCCGGTCAACGGCAGCATCCCGATTTGCATGGCAAACCGAAAGATGACCTGCGCGGTACTAGCACCTAACCGTTGGGCGATTGTCCGAATTTCCAGGTCAGCAAGCACTCGTCTATTGGCGGTTAACAGCGAAAAGCCTTGATAGATAATGCCGTGGGCCTGGCAAATCTCCCTAACTTCTTTGTCCCATCCGAGCGCGGCAAAACACCGGTTCTGCACCACCATGGGTTTAAGATTCGCCTGTTCACAAAGCTGCGTGAGTTGACCGGCCGTGACATTGCTGATGCCAATCATTTTGGTTTTCCCCGATTGATAGAGACCTTCCATGGCCGCCCACACCTCCCAATCGGCTTCTCCCAAGCCCCGCCTCTGATGAGGTCCGTGTAAGACATAGGAGTCCACATACTCGGTGCCGAGGTGGGCCAAGGAGCTGTCAAAGGACTGTCTGACTTGGGTGGTGAGATCAGCCGAGGCATCGTAAGGGGTTCGATGGTCTTGGCCGTCCACCGAAGTAAACTTGGTTTGGAGAAACAGGGCGTCTCGCTTGATCCCTTCCTCC
>JAHKKJ010000719.1 GCA_020027655.1 Deltaproteobacteria bacterium
CTCTGCGAACTCTGTGCCTCTGTGGTGAATACTTCTTCACAGAAAACCCAGAACAACCTAATTTGTCTCGATTCTTACATCATGACAACATAATTTACTTTAGAACTAAATCCCTCAGCAGTTTTTTCCAGTGATCTTCAGCCTTCTCGTATTGTTCGAGGGTGTAGCCCTTCTCGGGATACCAGCGCCTAAAACCATAATCCTTGGTCGACGTCGCGAAGCGAAACTTCTCTTCAAAAATCTTTTGCCCTTCCGGGCTGAGCAAAAAATCCACGAACAACAACGCCGCATGAGGACTGTTGCTGCTAGCCGGGAGCGCGACACCGCCCGCGTTCGTTGGGTTTAAGTCCAAGGGTACCCATTCCGTGGGCGCGCCTTTGGGCCGCGCCGCAAGCACATGATTGCGAAAAATCGAAATCGACATGGGCATCTCGCCCGCAGCCATCAGCTCGTGAACAGCGCCGCCGGAAATCATGTGCATTTTCATATCCAAGGCTCGCAGCTGCTTAACAAACTCCTCGCCTTTTGCTTTGATCACGGCGCCGATAAATCGGACACCGGTGGTATCGCCGCTAACGCCGATCTTTCCCTTATTTTCCGGCTTGACGAGTTCGGCAAAACTTTTGGGCACCTCAGCCGCGCGAATCAGATTGCGGTTATAACCCAGGCCGACAATCGATTCCCGATCCGTGGTCCAATAGACCCGACTCTTATCGGCTTGCTCTTTTGAATCATCTGGAAAGTTCGCCAAATAGGGCGAGAAGTACGGCATGAGCAACTTGCCGTCGCGCATCATCATCAGGGTTGCCGGAGTGGTCTCAACCAGGTCGGCGATGTTACGCCGCGCCTGAGCCTCCGAGAGAAGTCGTCTTGTGAGGTCGTTGGGACCGGCTCGATACGTTTCAACTTTGATGCCCGGATATTTGGCTTCGAAAATGTTGGCGATCTCGCGGTGCGCGGTGAGGCTCGTGTACCACACCATCTTGCCTTCTTTCTTGGCGCTGGCCTTGAGCATCTCTTCCCGGTCCGCGCCGCGATAATTGGCGATATCCGCCACGGATTTCGTTTGCGCGACCGCGGATGAAATTGACCAAACGAAAAAAATACTTGTTAAGAATATGAGTCGCGCCGTGCTCACAAAATCCCCCTTTATCCCCCTTTTGAAAAGGGGGAATTTCTTACACCTAGTTCTAATTCCCTCACGATTCCATGGCAGTACCCCTCTTTGAAAAAGAGGGGCCAGGGGAGATTTGCCTTGATCGAAAGCTGACCAATGCATTAGAACACTCTGGACAGGAAAGAATAGGATGAGGTGAATGTTCCATTTCCCTACTCCAACACACCTTCATTCTTGAGCGCGGAAATCCTCTCCGCGCTGTAGCCCACTACATCGCGCAGCACTGCCTCCGTGTCGCGGCCGAGGACGGGAAATTCCCAACGGCGGGTCAGTTTTGCGTTGGCGAACTGCAAAGGAAAGTTGGGCAGCACGACACGACCCAGGCGTGGATTCTCCACAGCGACGATGAAGCCGCGATCCTTAAGCTGCGGATCGTTAGTCAGATCCTCGCCGGTCTGTACGACGCCGCAGGGCACGCCGGCTGGCTGCAACCGATCCATGATCTCAAACGCGTCTTTATCCCGCGTCCAGCGCCCGATAGTGGCGTTGATCTCGTCGCGATGCTGGAGCCGGTCGCCAATGGTCTTGAAGCGAGCATCTCGATCAATCCCGCCGCCGATAATATTCGCCAATGCGACCCATTGCTGTTCGTTCTCGACCGCGATCACGCACCAGCGGTCTTCGCCTTTGCAAGGGTAGCAATCATGGGGCGCGGCCGCTGGCGACGCATTGCCTATGGGTTGCGGATCTTTGCCGCTCGCCGCCGCTTCCATGAGATTCGCGCCGATCATGAATGCCGTCGCTTCAGATTGCGCCAGGTCAATGAACGCGCCCTTCTTCTGGCGGTCGCGATAAAGCACCCCGGATATAATGATGATCGCGCCCAGCACGCCGGAGACATAGTCGGGAAACACGGCCTGCGACCCGATCGGCGGATTGGTGACGCCCGGATGATTCCATAGGTACGTGAGTCCAGTGAACGCCGTGATGTTCACACCCACGGTTGAGAAATGGCGCTTCGGTCCCGTGGTACCCAGACCCGGCATCCGCAGATTGATAATATCCGGTTTGACTTTGCGGAGATCTTCATAAGCCAGTCCGATCCGCTCAACCACGTCAACGCTGTAATTATCGAGCACGGCATCGGCCTTGGCGACCAGATCGTGCAGCACCCTTGGCCCCTTGGGATGCTTGAGATTCACCGTGAAGGACCTCTTGTTGCGGTTGAATTCGAGAAAGCGCGGCGAAACATTGGGATCTTCTCCGGTGCCGAAGAAACGAAACGGGTCCATGCCGCCTTTACTCGATTCGACTTTGATGACGTCCACGCCCAGCTCCGCCAGGATCGTCGTGCCATAAGGCGCGGCGAGCACGTGATCAAAACTCACGATGCGCATGCCGTCCAAAGGACCGTTGCCTCCGCTTGCGCTGCCCTCACCCTTTGCCTCTCCCGAGGCGGGCGAGGGAATCAGCCCTTTAAAAGTGGGATGTTTGTCGTCACTATCTTGCCAGCTGTCGAGAACCGGCACGCTGCCCACGGCGGGCCGGGCACCGTCTATAACGAACGGCATCGCCGGTTGCTCGGTGCTGCCGAAACCAACGTGCTGGACCGGTGCCATGAAGCCCCGGCCACGCACATGCTCGTCTTTGGCAAACCCCATCGGAGTATTGACTGGGACGCAGGGAAGGCCTTTCGCCTGCAGCAGCTCGGTAATCTCAGCCATAGTAAATTTGCTCAGGAAGCTCTGGACAGCCTGATTAAGCTCATCCGCATGGGCGCGGCGATAGAGGTTATTGAGCCACTCCGGCGCGTCGAACACCGGGGCATGATCTTTCCAGATTGTCAGGAATAACTTCCAATGCTGC
>JAHKKJ010000720.1 GCA_020027655.1 Deltaproteobacteria bacterium
CAGCCTCGACATCTTTTGGCTCCGAGACGAAAGCCTCGAATCATCTAACAACCTCCCCATCCCGGTGTTCTGGCCCAGGCGACGTAGATGAACGACGTTCTGCCGATTCACCGGGGATATCAGTGTACGTGCGGGATAACAAAAGAAAACAATCAACAACTACAGTTTAGTATTTCCAATCCGCAGACGAGGAGAAAGAGGAACTAGGAAATCGACGACAAAGAAAACTTCCAAGAGAACTCCCACGTACAGAACGTCAGACCCCTTACCAGCAAGTAGTTGGTGTCCACTTATGGTTTTTAACGGGGATCACCCCTGCCGTTGCCATCCCTGGATCGTGATCACTCTGGGGATCTTGGCGGCCTCTCCCGCGCCTCCTGGCGCCGTGCTAGATCGCTTTCCTGCTCCATCCGTATCCCTAACCACTCGGTATCGGCGGTTAGTCTTTGCCAGTCGAGATCTTTGCCGGAGATCATCGCCAAGTCACTTTGAATCGCCGAGCGTATGTCTCTCCCCGGATCCCAGTACTGTCCAATGGAATATCGCTGGGCTTGATTAATGTAATCCAGAAAATTGTTAATGCCTCGCATCCCGCTTTCGATTTCTTTTAAGCCGCGCTGTCGATCGCCTTCGCGGGCCAAGGTCAGACCTAGATAGAGCCTGGCGATATCTTCTTCTCGATTAGCGGAAAGCGCCCGTTCCAGGGTTTGCCGGGCTTGGGGAAATCTGCCGGTAAGATATTCGGATCGTCCGACATAACTCCAAACACCTTGCTTGGGGGAGCTCCCCGTCGCATAGACATAATTGGGGTCCTTCTGAGCCGCGCCGTAAAAATAGCCGAGGGCGGCTTCGTTGTTGCCCTTAAGCAAAGCTTGCCGTCCTGACTGTACCTCGCCGCCAACATTGACACTGGTGCATCCTGCGAGGAAAACAAACAATGAAAATAATACCAATGAGCTTTTTGTTTTCATGGTATCCTCCTAGTTTTCATGTGCCCAAGCATAGTCGCGGCCACTGGGAAAAACAATAATAAGAGAGTTGCGCTCTAGGAAGCTCAGACAGCGGGGTTGATGCGTTCAAGTCGAGATGCTGAGTCAAATTCTAACGGCGATAATCGCATTGGCGAGCTTTCAATTACGCAGCGGTACCAACCGCGACAAGCGAGCCTCGACATCTTCTGGCTCAGAGACGAAAGCCTCGAAGAGTCCGATAAATCTTCCCGATGCCGACGTGCTCGCCCAGGAAATCGTCGAAGATCTCCAAGCTGCCTCGAACAATTCCGCGAAATCGCACTGGACCTTGCTGCTGACGAGCCTACAGAGAAGGATCAAAGGATCAATAGATGAGTCATGAACTCGGACGTTGCTATCGACAACCGCCATTTTACCGTGGTCAATTGCTGTGTACTTTGTCGTAATTTCACTGAAGCGTCGTTCAATTACATCCTGAGATGAAATAGGATCCTCTTGACAGTTCTTCCCCATGTGATATTCGTGCGCTCGTAACAAGCCTCCCCCGTCATTGACAAGGCTTCCTGTGTGATGTGAGGCCAAACCGGAGGAACGCAAGACGTTCTTCGGAGGGGGAAATGAAAATGAGAGTTTAGAGCCAGCCGCTCCGGCGATTTATCGCCAGGGTGTGCTGGCTTTTTGATTGTTAAAATCTGCATCTGTTCACGGATAAAAAATGCTGAGAGAGAAAAGGAGGGTATTACTATGGCGCGTATCCTGATTATATCGACTCATGGATCAGAGGATCCAACCCGTGCAGGGGTGGCGTTCGTTATGGCTAAGGGCGCAGTTGAGGCAGGACACAAGCCGGAGATATTGCTTGCTGGGGACGCAGCGGTCTTGGCGAGAAAGGTTGTCGCTGAAAGCGTGCTGCCGGTGGGCTTACCGCCCCTTAAGGAGTTGGCTCAATTCGCCATCGCGAACGGCGTGCCTGTTTATACGTGAGGGCTTTGTGGCAAGGCCCGTGGGGTCACAGATGAAGACCTGGGGTGGTTAAACTCCAAGTGGACGACGCCGAAAGATGCGGCGCAACTATCCATCGATGTTGACCGTGTGCTGACCTTCTGATGCCTGAAAGCATCCGTCGGCCTCGTCCGTACCATGCAGGCTCGCGTTTCGACAGCGAGTCTCAGGGTGACTTGGAATAACGGTGATTGCTGCGACGTATTAAGCAGAGGTGATATGCCAACCTACGAGTTTCTCTGCAAGAAATGCAAGAAGATCTTTGAGGTTAGCTGCTCGATTACAGAATATGAGCGGAAAAAGAAAAAGGGCATTGAGTGTGCTAAGTGCGGAAGCTCGGAGGTTTTGCAACAGGTCTCCGGCTTTCAGGTACAGACCTCCAAGAAAAGCTGAATTAAGACCGGAGTCCGCGTCGGCAAACATGCAATCCGGTGCAAGGAAAATTCATAACAACCTTATCTGCACGTGGAATACAATCTGCCCCTTAGAGTGATGTTATCGATGCTAGAGCGATGGAAGATAAAAGACCCGCCCAATCAGCATAAAATGGGGCGGAACAGGAGAATAGAACCGCTTCAAGGGACGAGAAATCGGTTTATTGACAATCTGAAAGTAGCTGACGAACTGAATGGGAGGAGTCCTTGCCGCTCTGCGGCCACGATCCACCGGCTCAACAAACGCGCTTTTATTGTTAGTTGCGTTCTCGCCCTTGGTATTCTCCTTTTTTTCACGGCAACCCCAGCTGCGGCGCCGGCACAGGCGTAGTCGTCGATCTCTCTCGATGTACGCAACGCAGACCTCGTCGATGTGCTCCGCATGCTTGCTCAGATCGGGGGTTTGTCGTCGTCCGTATTCTGTCCGAGAACCGAGTTGGTTGCACAGATAGAGTTCACCGAGTGGACGCCGGATGGTCACCTGAGACATTCAAGGTTCATCGGGCTGAGAGAGGATAAGGACGCTAGGGAGATCGTGCGGGAGATCGAGGGTTAGCTACGACTCCGAAG
>JAHKKJ010000165.1 GCA_020027655.1 Deltaproteobacteria bacterium
GCTTTAACGTGGCGTCCGCGATCGGATCTTGATTCTCCCGATCTAAACGAACGATCTGTTGATGCCGCGGCCGGGCAATAATCCGACTTTTTTGCGTCGTCTGCACCTGTTTGTCAGCGACGATGCCGGCTGTGGAAGCTCCCGCTCGCCGCAGGTCATGGACTATTCTTTTTCCCGCCGCGTCCCGTCCTATGATCCCACAGGCGGTCACGCGCGCTCCCAGCGAAAGCATATTGTGTATGACGTTGGCCGCACCGCCGAGACCGGAACTCTCCGAGGTTACCCGTAAAACGGGGACAGGCGCCTCTGGTGAAATCCTTTCCACGTCCCCCCAAATAAAGCGATCCAGCATCAGATCTCCAACAACTAACAGATGTGCGGCGCGAAACTTTTCCAGAATGTCTACTAGAGGCTTCATTCTAAAGTTGAACCCGTCTCCGTCCCGTTACGTTCGAGGAGACTGAAATAATAATCTTCAACTTGTCTTGCCGTTTGCTCCATAGTGAATTTCTCTTTCAATCGCTCTCTCCCCTTTTTACCCATGGCTCGAATCAGAGATTTGTCCCCTGCGAGTGTCGAAATTGCATTGGCGAGTCCTTCGATATCTCTAGGTGTCACCAAGAGTCCCGTAACGTTATCGATCACTAGCTCCGGGAGCCCTCCGACTCGGCTCGCGATCACGGCCTTTCCTGCTGCCATGGCTTCGAGAACCGACACTCCGAGACCTTCAAGCAACGAGGGTAGAATGCAGATATCGACCTTGCTTAAAAATGCCGGCATGTCGGAGACGAAGCCCAGGAAGTGCACTTCATCCTTCAAGCCCAACCGGGTTGCGGTTTCTTCCAAAGATTTTCTCAGCGACCCTTCACCGGCGAGGCAGTATTGAATCTGATAACCCTGGGCTTTGAGTCGCCGAGCCGCTTCCAATAAGAAAAAATGGCCTTTTCTTTCCTCTAAAACTGCCGCCATGCCAATCACAATCCGTTCGGTCTGCACTTCGCGCGGACGTGCAGCGGCTTCAAACGGCAGCGGGTCAATCCCGGTGTAGATCAAATGGATTCTTTCACGCTCCACCCCTGCCTCAATCAGCAGCTCCGATATTTTTCGCGATATCGCAACCACCCCATCAACCTTTCGATTATAGAGATACCGCGTGTAACAGGTGTGGGCCTCTGGATAATCCATTCTCCGCGTAACCACGTATTTTGGCCTTACCGAGCCCCGACCTAGCCACAACGAAAGCGCATGCGCTCGCTTTGTGTGAAGGTGAACAATATCATAAGTCCCATCCCGTATGAGTCGCCTGAGCCTTGGTACGGGCCTGAGATCCAAATCATTACGTACTATCAGAGGGATCGTTCTAATGTTCAGCGCTCGACTCTGTTCGAACAGCCGTCCGTCGGGATGAGTTAGGAGATCATTGCGATGCCCCCACTCTGCAAAATAAGATAAAAGAGCGAAAACCTCAGCCTCCCCACCACCCCAGTTGCGCTCCGGATCGATATGCAAAATCTTAAGCCGGCGCCTATGATCGCTTGCGGTCACCGTGGTCTTTCCCCTTTAGCTCTAGCTCCCAAAGCTTGGCATACTTGAGGAACACATAAACTGCCGCCGTCACCGCAACGTAGAAGCCCGCGAATCCTTCCAAAAAACCTCGCTGCAAAACGTAGGAGCGAAAAAAACGGACCGCCGGCCGGAGCAACGCATCGCTTAACCGCCAACGCTTCTGCTCGTTGGCAAGCTCCCGAGACGATATCGATGTGAAACGGTTGATCCTTTGCACGTGATCTTCGATATCCCGGTAAGAGAAATGATGAAGCGGATTTCGAAGTCTCCGAACCTTGCCGTCGACCAAAATCTTCTCGTGCGGATCTGAACCACCCCAAGTAGCTCGATCTCGACGAAATAAACGCACGTCATGATCCGGATACCAGCCGCCCCTCCACCACCAACGACGTAAATAAAACACTAAGCGAGGCAGTGAAAATCCGGCAAACTCTTCTCCGTGTGCGACTAAGGCCTGCTTGATCTCATCTCTGAGCTTGGGCGTAACCAGCTCATCAGAATCCACAAGCAATACCCAATCTTTCGTCGCTTGGGAATGGGCAAAAGCCTTTTGATCGCGGTAGCCGGCCCATTCTCGTTGGATGATTCGATCCGTATATCGACCACAGATTTCGACCGTCCGATCCGTGCTAAATGAGTCCACTACCACGATCTCATCGCACCAGACTAAGCTCTCAAGGCAGCGGCCGATGTTGTCTTCCTCGTTGTAACAAACCACGATGGCCGACACCGTAGGACGGGTTACCGTGCCGCTTTCAGAAAGCTTCATTGTAAGCAAAAGACCGCGGGCAGAGTTTCCAAAACAACCGCTTCACCTATTGACCTGGAACTGCGATAGGCTAACTTAAGGGCCAATCGAAGGATGATAAAGTGAAAAGAGCCGGAAGAAGTCCACAAAACTCCCCAGCATGTTACCAGCATATTGACCCAGGGCGAAGTCGAATTCCTTACTTGTTGGGTTAAGGTCAACGATTGTAAGGCGTCATCGTGGAAATGGGCAGTTTCAAGAGAAAGTCTACGATTGCCCTCGCTCGTATGATCACTATCTCGAAAGAAGCAGCCCCGGGATGGAACAAGGCAATCCGGCTGCTTTGGGAGACTCACGACTCATGCGTCGATCCCTTTTACCCGACTCGTTTTTCTCAAGAAGAGATTCGCACCGATCATAGGCGGGAATGATGATGCTGAAATTCATTCGGGCCGGGTTATCGCTGAATCAGGTCCCATTGGAGTTTGTAAAACCGGTATTTCAAAGCAAAGGGACTCAAAGCAACCGCTCGGCTCAACGCTTCTCTCGCTCCCTCTTTGCGCCCTTCCTTCCATCGCCCTTTTGCCAGTCTGTAATAGCGATACGCCAGCCGCCGTGCAACTCGCTCTTGCCCCAGCGTTGTTCGAGCTTGCGGGAATTCCCTGATCAACTTATCAATAACGCGAATATTTTCCCCAAGTCTTTGTTCTTGGTTGCGGCCAATATTACCTTCGTGCCTGCGGTAATAAAAAACGACTTTGTCTAAATAGGCAACGGGGTAAACCATGAAAATTCGAAAGGCGAGGTCCAAATCCATAGAGATACGTAAACTCTCGTCAAGGCCGCCGACCGCATCGTAACATTCCTTCGCAATGAGCGACGCCTGCAAACGAACAATGCTTTTTTCAAACAGGTCTACGAGCCGAACCCCATCTTGCGCCAATCGCCGCGACTTGCTGTTCGGAATAATCGTTTCTTTAGTGGGTTCCTTCCCACCTAAATACGCGCCATTGGCGAAGATCATGCCGCAATTTTGATGTTGGCACGCAAAATCGTACAAAGATTCTAAGTAATCGATGGCGCAGAGATCATCCGAATCTTGAATAGCGATCCAGGGAGCCCGCGCATGGCGCACGCCCAGGTTCCGCGCTGCCGAAGGACCTCGGTTCTCCTGATAAATGCAACAAATTCGAGATCCGTAAGCTTCCAAAACAGTTCGCGTATCATCCGTCGAACCATCATCCACAACGATCAGCTCGTAATCCCGGAAACTCTGTCGGAGCACGCTGTCGATAGTCTCCTGCAAAAAGTCGGCTCTATTGTAGGTAGCGATGACGACCGAGATTTTTGGATTGTCGGACATGGGGCAGCCGCTTCAATTCTCACTGCTGGAATCGACAAACTTAGGGCGGTGGATTTTGCCGACGAGATAACCCCAGCACTTCATGATTCGTCCTTCCGTCTTATACGCCTTCTGTGATTTTCCCAACCAGCGGTAGAGACCATATCGCAGACAGTTCGCCACCAAATCAGGGATGACCCTAAACAAAATCGAATCCTGTCGGTAAAGGCTTCGGCTCAGACCTTTACGGTACTCAACCATCCGGTTGTACGCCGGCCCATAACGCCTGGGATCGAGCTCGTGGAAAACGATCGCATGCGGCGTATAGCCAATTTTGAAACCTGCCTTGCGGATACGTATCGAATACTCAGTGTCCTCGCTGAACCCCGCGGCCCCTGGCCCAAGCCATGGGTCGAAGAAACCCACTTGCTCAAAGACTTCTCGTTTGAAAGACATATTGGTTCCCGTCAGACCGCGGATTTCGCAGATCTGGTCCCCGTAATCAATGATTGGGATGTTATATTCACGCAGCTTATTGGGATCAGCCGGCCTCCCATCAAGATCGACCCCGGGCAGAACCCGTCCCTGTACGGCATCGAAAGAGCTTACGCTATAGGACTCCACATGTTTGATCAACCACAGAGGATGAACGACCACATCGTCATCGACAATGAGAAGGATTTTGCCTTGTGCGAGACTGAGGCCTCGGTTCAGCGCGCTGGACTTACCTTGCCGGTCCTCCCGGAGAACTCTCAGAGAAAACTTGGTGCATTCGCTTGTAGCCGAAACCAGAACGCTTGCCGTGTTGTCCGTGGAACCGTTATCGACAATCAACAGCTCCGCCGTGATAGAATCGGGGCAGACTAAAGCATCGAAACTCGCCATCAAACGCCTCACACTGGAGGCGCGATTAAAGGTTGGAACGATCACGCTAATGTCGAAGGTGTTGATATTGCATCCTCCCCAAATCAACGGTCATCCAGGGCAAAGATCTCATTAGAAAACCTGGGCTCTTAGTCAACCGACTATCTATTTATAGTTTTACTTCACACTAGTAAGGGAGCAAATCTCAAAAACAAGCATTGCTTGTGGAAGCCGATAAAAAAGTGGACCGGAAGTATTCCCAGCCATAACGGAGACTCAACTTGCGAAGGAGCATCGCTTTCCTATACGCCTCGCGAGCCTTGGCTAAGTCACCGAGGCCCTCATAGTACAATCCCAGTCGAAAATACTTCCGCCCGAGCTTTTTGTTGAAAACATTTTTCCCGATCCGGTGGTATACTTCAGGGTAGCAATCGCGAATGTCTTCTAGTTCCGTCACCCCAAACTGATAGTGAGGATTCACGGCCGTATTATTGAGGGGATGGATGCGTTTTCTCACTCCAACATAATTTACGAACCGAATAGGGAAAACCGCTCCCAACCGATAAAACCAGTGCAAATCGCAATTGAGCCGAATCTTGCTATCATATCCACCCACACGTTCGAATGCGGTCTTTCTCACGATCGAGGAAGGACCCGTCATAATATTCTCGTTGAAAATCTGCTGAACCGACAGGCGGCCGGACGATAGTGTCTTCGCAAAAGCCTCGGGCACAATCAATCCTGCGCTTTTCTCTCCATCCTCTATTGATTCGTTTGATTCGTTAAAATATTCGGTATTATCGAAAGCCCCTCCAGCCTCTTGGTCATTTTTCAAAGCCTGAACAAGAACCTCGACGTGTTTTTCATTATAAATGTCATCGCTATTCCACGTGCCGAGATATTCCCCTTTACATGCGATCATCAATTCGTTCGCCGTTTCCAGGAAGTAGGAGCGCGTCTGAGCGCACAGATGGACCCGCTCGTCACTTGTAGATCGCTCCACGACCGCCCTGACGTCGTCGCTTCCGTCGGTTAGCACCAAAACCTCTAAATAACGATAGGATTGATGGAGTATCGATTCCAAAGAACATGGCAAAAACTCCGCGTATGGAGCGTGGGCGAAAAGAATAATTGTGACCAGGGGATTGCCCATGAACCTAAGTTGGAGGTTAGAAACAAAACTACTGGCGGCTACGGATTCTACCTAGGGCTTCGAATCGCGATCTTACATAAGTTTTCATCGAACGGGGAAGGAATTTTCTCGAGAGCACTTTGCCGAGCTTTATCATATCAAGCCGCATTTTTGATACCGTCCACTCGGTGAAATCCCTATCCAACAATGCGCGCTGCAACAGCTCCTCGTCTAGCGTTCGACTTGTCCTTCCAAGCCTTAACTCTTTTACAGCGGGATTTTCGAGGAGGGGCAGAACCCGCCCAGATTGCCGCGCTGCCAGTGCAGTCGACGACATATGAGATCCATCGTGGGGACCGAAATAATTTCTGTCCCCGAGTTGGCCCGGATGCCACACGTGGTAGGTCCACTCGCTCTCATGCCAAACCTCTTTCTTCCCAGCGTTTACAAGCCGCCACGTCATCTCATAGGGTCCGCAGATATAACCGAGATAATCCACATGCTCATCTGCGCCCCCGCTGGCAATAACGTCTTCCCACAGCGCGCTCATGCAAGCACCGTAATTCCGTGTATGAATGGTATCCTCTTCGTCCCATAGACCCGCTGGTTTACCGTCGATAAAATTATTTTTGCCTGTGGTGGTAATGTCTTCAAGTGAAGGGTAGTTGAAAGGATAGTACTTTTTGTCCCGATTTCTCACCTGATCCATATGCAAAACTATATTGGGATCCTTATCAAAAGAATCAAGGATGGAGGTGACAAAGTTCTTGCTAAGAATAGCGTCACTGTCGCAAAAAGTAACGATTCTACCGGTACTGGCAATGATACCTACGTTATACATTAAATGTTTATGGTAGTAGAGGTTTCTCGGCATGTCTAAAACGATCCACTTATCAACGGGAGGACGCTCTCCCGCGAGTTGACTCTTTCGGATGGCCGCTTCGATCTCTTTCGCCCGTCTCTCATAATATTCGACCCACAAAATCTCGAACTTACTCCTATCCACCGCTTGAGAGGACAAGTAATCGAATATGTGGAAACTTTCTCGACAGGACCAGTCTAGAAGCACGATGCTGAGCTCCGGCGCCGTCGCTCTATTGGACTGAAACAGAATCTCCATAAACCAACCGGAAGACTTCGAATCTCAGGAAGCGTACCGCCTTTCGAGCTTGTGGGACGCCATTTCGCCAATATGCGCGGATGTCTCCGGCCCGAACTTCCGAGATATCATGGTCAAATAATTCGGATTCTTGAAATAGAACTGAAAAGCATCATCGCGGAACCGCAAAACTTCCGCAGCAGAAAGGTGCTTTGTCGGCAGGGGAAGCGTATCCACGGCGTGCTGCGAATAGCCATTCCAAGTTTCGGGCAAAGGCCAATCTTTCTTGAGAGCATCGTTATAGAGTTGGGAGCCTGGATAGGCCATGGCGACGTAAAAATTTGCAAACTCGCAATTGAGCTCTACGGCAAGATCGAGAGTCGCCTGCATAGACGAGAGGTCGTCCTCAGGCAGGCCGAAAATAAAATTGCCGATGACATTAATACCTGCCGCCCTGACTTTGCCAATGGTTTTTGCGATATCATTCTGATCAAAGCCTTTTTCGACATCATCGCGGACTCGTTCACTCGCCGC
>JAHKKJ010000721.1 GCA_020027655.1 Deltaproteobacteria bacterium
GATGTACTTGTTATCATCTGGATCTGCGGCAACTGCATGAATACGAAGATTTCCTTCCACCGGTTGGGCGATGAGTTCGATCGATGCAACCCACAGATCTAGATCCTCATCCGCAGTCTTGATGTACCTTCGAACCTTTGGGTACAAGAGCGAGCGGCGGACTTCTGCCAGAATAGTAGGAGAGACAACCAACTCAAAGAAGTTTCTTTCCAGCAAACTTGTCAGGATCCGCCCGGACGCACCTTTCGGCTGGATCAGGGCGCTGATCATTACATTGGCATCAAGGACCGCTCGGAACACAGGTTACCGGCGCCGGGACTTGCGCGTGCGGTGCTTGGCTTCATCCGCGATCCGTTCAGCTTGCGCCTCGGAGGGTTTTCCTTCCTGACGTTCAAGGACCTGCAGAAGGTGCATTCGGGCCGCCCGTCGCATCTGCTCGAGCCGCTCCACCGGCACGACGGCAGCAAGGGGCTTGCCCTTGCGCTCGATAATGAATTGGTCGTTGCGTAGCGCAACCCGATTCAGAATGTCGCCGAGTCGCTGGCGAACTTCCAAGGTCGAAATTTTCTCTGTCATATTAACAACTATGATAGTTGTTACAGATAGACAGGTCAAGCAAAAGAACGTGCTGATACAGGGTTGGCAAAACGAAATCACGCGGTCGGCCTGGGCGAAGGGATGAAATCCGAAGTTGAACGGGTGCGTCCGCCGGACGCGTCCCCCAACAAGGAATTTCAATACCTGACGAAGAGCTATTTCCCAGAAAGCTCAAAGGAAAAATCGGTTGAATTAGTCCGAAGCGGACAGAGGCGACGTTCTGAGCTGACCTGTATTTCTCCTGGGCTGGAGTTAAAGGCAGGCTAAATCTCGTCCGGATGAGTCAGTGGCCGGTCCCATTCGATCGTGCTGTTAATTAAGGCCGCCAACCGCTGGATTCTAACTGTGCGTTCATTTTTTTCATGAGCGCAAATTCATACATGTCTGCTGTTACCGAGAGCATGCTCGCTAAGAATAGCCCGTTGGTGCAGAAGTTTGCCCGCGGGATGCTCAAGGGGCTCTGGTACGTGCGCGACAGAGAGAAAAAAGAAGACGCCATAAGAATTTTGGCGAAATGGATTAAATCGGACCTAACCTATGCGCGGGACATCTTTGAGCTTAGCCAGGACGCCTGGACGCGCGAAGGCACGGCCAACGAGCGCGAGATGAAATTAAGCTTGGACATGAGCCGCCAGTCACTAAAGACGGTACGCCAAGAACTTACCCCAGCCGACATGTACGATTTCGCCCCTATCCGCAAGGTGAAGCAAGAGCTTGAAGCCAAAGGGTGGACACCGTAGAACTTGCTTCTTTGCGAGCAAAAATTTCTTTCGAGGAGGGGAAATTCTGGGGACGATATTCAGGAATTGACAAGTAGCACGAGACAGATGCAAACTCGGGCGGTCCACGAAGCACACGGTTAACCCGAAGGAGGGTCTCGGATAATGATCTCGTCAAAAATCGTTCACGTCGCTATTTTGAGCCACAATTTTTCCCGGCTGCGAAAATTTTACGAATGCCTCGGGATGAAGGGCACGGACTCTGATCGCTCCAGGCCGTTCGGCCAAGAAGGCAGGGAAGGACCCTTGGATCAAAGGAGCGGCGCAGCAAGGCTGACCGACGGTTACGTTGGGATGAATCTGATCGGGCGCGAGGCCGGTTTTCAAGGGGGATTCGATCACTTTGGCATCGACGTGGATGAGCTCGATCTGGCGCTGGCCCGGATAAGAGAACGCTATCCAACCCTGGGCGTCGTAAAGCGGCCCTCCAACCGCCCCTTCGCTTCTTTCAGCGCCCACGACCCCGCCGGTAACGTGTTCGATCTCTCCCAGGCGGGTATGGAAAACCGCAGCGGTCTGTACGCCGGTAACCGCTGGCAGCAAAGCCGCAGGGTGCATCACATCCAAATCCGCGTCTTAGACCCGGCTCTCGTCGCTCGCTTTTACCAAGATGTGTTTGAGCTTCGAGAAGAAGAAAAGTCTCTTGAAGATCCCAATTTCTATCTCACCGACGGTGTGGTGACCCTCGTCATCGCCCCATGGAAGATTTCCGACTATGTCGGCACCTCGCCGGTTCGGCCTGGCTTGGATCATATCGGATTTAAGGTCGAGAGCCTGCGAGCCGTCAGGCAAGAGCTGGCGGAGCTGGCGCTACCGGGCGAAAGCAACCAAGCCATTGACCGAGATCGCGACCAATGGACAAAAGCAGATCCGGCGCGCTCTGGACGGGCCTTGGACTGGGTGTCGGAACGCGACGCCATTCTGAGACTCTTTGCCACCTGCCGGTACGGCCAATACCACATCTCGGACCCGGATGGTGTATTCGCTGACATTAGCGAAGGCTAGCCGTTTGGACTTTTCCTTCATGTCGGGCTACCCGAGTAGACGAACCGGATTTCGGCCGCAAGATATCGTGCTTCTTGCGCTTGTCGTCGGGTTATGGCTCTGGCATTCGGGCATGGTTTGGGCTCAGACACCGGAGAGAGTGTTCATCACGGCGACCAACCTCGAAGACTTGATGAGCGCCCATATCCGGTACGGAATCGAGCAGGGAATATTTAAAAAGGCGGGCGTTGAGCTTCAATTCCGAGCGATGCCCCCCAGCCTGACGTTTCCGGCAATGGCAGCGGGAGAAGTGGACTATACCTCTCAGGTGGGGAGCGCCTTTCGCGCGATCCTTCGTGGTTTCCCCGCTAAAGTTCTCGCGATCGGTTTGAACAAGCCTCTTTTCTTCATCGTTGCGCAGCCCCATATCTCCTCCCCCAGGGATCTCGTAGGAAAAAAATTTGCCGTGAGCTCTCTTTCTGGCGCCGGTGCCCGCTCCGCACGGATAGCTCTAGGGAAGCTCGGCCTCAATCCCGAAAAGGATGTTACCTTCATCGTTATCGGTAACGTCACTACACGGGTCGCGGCGCTGGAATCCGGCTCCATCG
>JAHKKJ010000722.1 GCA_020027655.1 Deltaproteobacteria bacterium
CACCGCGCTGAAGACCCTTATGGCCAGCGTTCTCCCCTACGATGCTCATCCCTACCTGCGGGAAGGCATGGAAGTGGAAGTTGTGCGGGGGCCTCTTGAAGGTGTTCGCGGCATTCTGTTGAGGAAGGACAAGCGCCACCGGTTAGTCATTGCGGTTCATCTAATTCAGCAAGCCGCAGCCGTTGAGATCGATGTCAATGACGTGGTGCCGGCATCATGACTGCGGATGCGTGCGACTTCCTCGTGATTGGAGCCGGCGTGATCGGCGTCTCTGTCGCCAGGGAACTGCGTCGGCGGCATCACGCTCGCATACTGGTCGTTGAGAAGGAATCTGCGCCTGGTCGCCATGCCAGCGGGCGAAACAGCGGCGTGCTCCACGCCGGTGTCTATTACAAAGCCGGCACCCTCAAGGCGCGGTTATGCGTCGAAGGCAATCGCCGGATGCGCGAGTACTGCAGACTCAAGGGCATCCCAGTTAATGACTATGGAAAAGTCATCGTCGCCCGCAGTGCTGCGGAATTGCCTGTGCTCCGTGAACTGTATGCGCGGGCGCAAGCGAACGGCGTGCACGCAAACCTGATTGACGGCCAGGCACTCAGAGAACTAGAGCCCTGTGCCAAGACCGTCGATCAAGCGCTCCAGGTGAAGGACACCGCCGTCGTCAATCCGCAGCGGATAATGGAGGCCTTGGTCGCGGATGCCGTACAGGAAGGAGTTGAGTTTCGATTCAGTTGCCTCTGGCAAGGGAGGGACGGCAGCGAAGTTGCAAAGACATCCCAAGGGCGAGTTGCATATGGACACCTCGTTAATTGCGCAGGGCTTTTCGCGGATCAAGTTGCCCATGGGTTCGGTGTGGGAAGCTGTTATAGGATTTTGCCCTTTCGCGGGCAGTTCTATCGGCTAAGACCGGAGTCTCAGGTTCAGGTTCGTGGCAATATCTATCCCGTGCCGGATCTGCGCAATCCATTTCTCGGCGTCCACTTCACCCACAGGCCTGAAGGAGAAGTCACAGTGGGCCCCTCGGCGCTCCCGTTGCTAGGACGCGAACAGTATAGAGGATTCGCTGGGGCAAACGCGCAGGATAGCCTGGCGATGATCCGGTATTTGATCAGGCTGATTGGAAGAAATCGTGATCATTTCCGCTCAATCGCATGGAAAGAAATTGCGAAGCTGTCGCATACTGGTTTCTATCGGGAAGCGGAGGGATTATGTATTGGCCTGCGGAAAGATGATCTCCTGCCTGGCAAAGAGCCCGGCATCCGTGCCCAACTTGTGAACATTCGGACTGCTGAATTATCGAGCGATTTTGTCATTGAGCAAGGTCCACGCTCAACCCATGTCCTGAACGCAGTCTCTCCAGCCTTTACCTCTTCGGCGCCGTTTGCAGAGTACGTCGTTGATACGATGAAGGTGGATGCATGATTGTGAGAAGGCGAATGTTAAACGGACTTGATCGAGAAAAGGAGTCGCACAATATGTCTCATGCCGCGCAATACTTTCATGAGGCTCGTCGGATTACTGAACAGATGGATTGCGAGATGATCGAGCGCATAGCCGAGGGCCTCGCAGAGCTGCGCGCGAGGGGCGGACGGCTGTTTTTGCTCGGTGTCGGAGGCAGCGCCGCGAATTGCAGCCATGCCGTCAACGATTTCCGCAAGCTCTGCGGGATTGAAGCCTATACCCCGGTGGACAATGTGTCGGAGCTGACGGCGCGCACCAATGACGAGGGTTGGGAGACCGTGTTCGCCGCCTGGCTGAAGGTCAGCCGCGCTGGTAGCAACGACGCGGTCTTCATCTTTTCCGTGGGCGGCGGGGATGCGGAGAAGAACATCAGCGTCAACCTCGTCCGCGCGCTCGACGAAGCGAAACGGCGCGGCTTGAAAGTCTACGGCGTGGTTGGCCGTCAGGGCGGCTACACAAAACAAGTGGGAGATGCCGTTGTGGTGATCCCGACGGTGAATGCTGCCCATGTAACCCCCCACACCGAATCATTCCACGCAGTCGTTTGGCACTGTCTCGTGTCGCATCCCAAGCTGCAAATCGCTGGCACCAAGTGGGAAAGCACGGTCAAGGCGTCCGCGGTCTGAATGCCATGTCCCGTGCTGTGTTTCTCGACCGTGATGGAGTTATCAACAAGGCGTTCGTGCGAGACGGGAAGCCCTATGCGCCTGCGACATTCGCTGAATTTGAGATCCTGCCCGGGGTGGCTGATGCCTTGCGTCAACTTGATGAAGCTGATTTTCTGCTTATCGTTGTGACTAACCAACCCGATGTGGCACGAGGTCTTCAGCGACGCGAGGTCGTCGAGGCTATGCACCAGCGGCTGCGAGACGAATTGCCACTAGACGATATTAAAGTTTGCTACGAAGTGGAGACTCCTGCCAGTGCCTGCTACAAACCCAATCCAGGGATGCTGTTGGAAGCCGCGCGCGAGCGCGACATCGATCTTGCGCGCAGCTACATGGTCGGCGACCGGTGGCGCGACGTGGGCGCCGGCAAGCGGGCCGGCTGCTTCACCATTTTCATCGATCGTGGCTACGCCGAGCCGCTGACGGAAACCCCGGATGCGACCTGCGCCGATCTGCCGCACTCGGCGGCCTTTATTCTGCGTCATGTTCAGCAGTAAAGCCTAGACGAGGAGAGTCTGATGTCCAAATTGTCCGATCTGAAGATCAAGATTTTCGCCGATGGCGCCGACCTGGCCAGTATGAAGGTCATGTACGCCAAGTCCTGGATCAAAGGTTTCACCACCAACCCGACGCTCATGCGCAAGGCTGGGGTATCCGACTACAAGGCCTTCGCGCAGCAGGTGTTGCGCGCGGTCCCGGACCGGCCGGTCTCCTTCGAAGTGTTTGCCGACGAGTTTGACGAGATGGAAGCGCAGGCGATGGAGATCAATTCCTGGGGCCCCAACGTCAACGTGAAGATTCCAGTAACCAACACCAAGCGCCAGTTCGCCGGCCCGCTG
>JAHKKJ010000723.1 GCA_020027655.1 Deltaproteobacteria bacterium
TTGGTGCTCGAACCTAGAGCGGGAATCGGCGCGTTACTATCGGGCGACCTGGATTGTTACACGGCCATCGGATCAACGGCGCGTGCGGCGTTGCGCGGCGCGCCGGTTCGGGTCGGTTTGGTGTCGTTAAATCGCTCAGACTTCATTCTTGTCGCCAACAAGGAAATTACCAGCATCGAGCAATTGCGCGGCAAACTGATCGGCGGTTACACGCCTCAGGGAACGGTCAACGTTGTTCTCGCCGAGCTGCTCCGGCGCAAAGGCTTGCGACCCGAGGAATACAAGGTAGTCAACGCCGGCACAGCGCGAGCCGCCGCGTTGAGCGGCGGCTCGGTGCCGGCGGCGATGCTTAACAGCGTAGAGACAGTTCGTTTGGTGAAGCAAGGCTTTCACGTGCTGGCGCGGGCCGCCGACGAGCTTGAAATGCCGCAGAGCGGGCTCGGCATGTCGATGACCGCGATGCAGTCGCGGCGGGATTTTCTTCGCCCGGTTTCGCAAGCAGTTCTCGATGCCATTCGAGTCATCGCAACGCAGCGAGAGAAAACTTTACCCGTTCTCATGAAACAGCTGGCAATCAGTCAAGATGAGGCCGCATTCATCTATGATGCCATTCACAAGGGTTGGGCGGTTGACGGCAAACCGACGCCCGGCGCCTTGAAATTGGAGTTGGAACTGGATCAAAAAGATGCCGGGTTGAAGGAGTTACCGAAGCCCGAACAGATTTATGATTTTTCAATGCTCGATGAACTGGCGAAACGGTAAATCTTCGGACTCATAAGGCCGGGCAGGCGGGGGAGCTACCACTAAAAAAACTGAACTACCCCGCAGCAAGCTGACGGGTATCAGAACATAGCGATGAGAATTTATTCCAAAGGCGTCACCCCCGAATGTATTAATCGGGGGTCCAGTCCCGGTCTTGCCTGGATTCCCGATAGAAGCATTCGGGAATGACGAACGCTCAGAGGTCCGGGAATAGCTCTTTACGGGGAATCAAACCCGCAGTGATTGAAGTGAGGTTCTGACCGATGCGTGATTGGAACGAAATGCTAATCGCTGTCGGGATAGCATTGTTGCTTACGTCCAGTGTGGCGTTGGCCCAACAGCACCCGAAACTCAGGCCGCTAAAAATAGCGCTGCCAAGTAACACAATCGGCGCAACTCATTTCTACGTCGGTAAGAGTCTGGCAATTTTTGAGAACTACGGATTTGAGCCACAGATATTGGTGCTGGAGCCGCGGGCGGCGCTCGCTGCTTTGTTGACCGGCGATTTGGACTTTTATACGGCGACCGGAACCACGACACGAGCGGCGCTGCGTGGTGTGCCTGTTCGGATCATCATAGTGGGGCTGAACCGTCCGGATCATGCGCTTGTTGCCGCCAAAGAGATTACAAGCGTCGAGCAACTAAGAGGCAAGGTGCTGGGAGGTTATACTGCCCAGGCGACTGTGAATGTAATTCTGACTGAGCTTATGCGGCGCAAGGGGCTCCGGCCGGACGAATACAAGATCCTCAATGTCGGCACGGCCCGCCTTGCAGCGCTGACCGCGGGCAATGTACCGGCAGCAGTGCTCAACGGTCTGGAGACGGTTTATGCGGTGAAACAGGGGTTCCGCGTATTGGCCAGAGCAGGGGAGGTCATCGAACTGTCCACCGGCGGGCTCGGCGCTGCGGTGGCTAACCTGCAAAACAAACGGGACGTTTTTCGAAGGGCAATACAAGCGACGTTGGAGTGTATCCGGATAACAGCGACCCAGAAGGAAAGAGTGCTGCCTGTACTTATGAAAGAACTATCTCTCTCGCAGGAAGACGCGGCATCGATCTATGACGCGGTCCACTCGGCATGGGCATTGGACGGCAGACCAACCCCCGGCGCGACCAAGTTTGAGTTTGATATCGACCAACGCGACATGGGGTTGAAAGAGCCACCCAGGCCGGAGCAGGTTTACGATTTTTCATTGCTGGACGAATTGGCGAAGCGGTAGGCGCGAGGTTTCGAGGATTTAGGTTTGAGTGCGGCCGAATGATTGGCGAAGCGGCAGTTATCGTGCCCATGACAAGCGGAGCTTTACCATAATCTCAGTAAGGCGCTAGATTCACGCTTAGCGGCGTGCTCCTGCAGACGGCAACATTGTTAATGCAGTTTATCGCAGAGAACTGACGGCGGCCGTCAGTCAACTTGCTGGGCTGTCGGGCGTTTTAGCTGTGAGTCATCTGGTACGTAGCGTGGTGTCTCAGAAGTTCATTTAAAAACTCCAAACGATGGCACTGGCTGAACTCAAACTCAAATCCCCCTCTGTCCCCCTTTTTCAAAGGGGGAATTTTCTCGCTAGGGCTTTAACCCCTCTTTGGAAAAGAGGGGAAGGGGAGATTTTTTGAGCGAAACGAGCTACGAATTATGTGGCCGATTTCTGGGACGGGAAACTAGGAGCAAAGATCATGACTGATCAAGACCTGAATACGCAGCAGCGGATAATGGTCGAGATATAGGAGAGGCACATGGCCGCCGAGTTTAAAACGAAAAGCATCGATGCAACCATGGCGACGATGACGTCAGACCCTTTTGTGAATCATGTTCCCGTAATGACAGGCGGCGTCGGCTATAATGAAGTCCGCCACTCTACAACACCTATTTCATTCCTGGTCAGCCGGCCGACAGCGAGGTCGTGCCGGTCACACGCACAGTCGGAAAAGACCGCATCGTCGACGAACTAATTCACAAGTTTACACACACGATCGAGATGCCATGGATTCCTCCCGGTGTACGGCCCACGGGTAAACGAGTCGAAATTGCCGTTGTCGTGGTTGTCCAGTTCAAAGATGGAAAAATCGCCGGCGAGCACATTTATTGGGACCAAGCTTCTGTGCTTGCTCAGATGGGATTGGTTGATGCGGAGAAACTGCCCGCAACGGGATCGAGGCCTCCCGCAAAAGTTGTAGCTGCCTCGCAGGAACCATCCAACAGTATGA
>JAHKKJ010000724.1 GCA_020027655.1 Deltaproteobacteria bacterium
CATGCGGTCTGGTTTTTGGGTTTACTCCAGGCCGTCTCCAATCTCGGTTATTCCTTTGTCGATTGGATGAATCTCGGCCGGTTCGGACTTTATGGAGCGTCGATGTTTGAATCTCTCAGCGGCGGTCTCGGCACGGCGGCCTTTTTGGCCTTCCTCATGAACATCTGCGATAAGCAGCACGCGACGATTCAATATGCGTTTCTCTCATCGATCTTTTCTCTCACGGGTCGCTTGATCGGTGGCATCAGCGGGCTGGGAGCCGAACGCTACGGCTACGGGAATTACTTCGCGATTACCTTCTTTTTGTCGATGCCGGCTTATCTTTTGTTGCCATGGGTGAAACAGTGGATTCACGAAGAGCCGCGCAAATGAGTCGGTCAATCCAACGCGCTTCTCTATAACTCAGGGACTCTTTCTTTCGCGAAGTTCACGCACCAAACTGCGCCAGGCATCGAGCTCGCGCTTGGGTTGGACCAGGTGAGACAGCTGCTCGCAATGGCGTTTCAAACGCCGGTAAAATTTCGCGTCGGTTTCGCTTCTGAGCAACAACCCAGCGAGTTGTTGGGTGTCACCAACGGGGAAATAACCGGGAAAGTTTTTCCCCAACGTCCCCATCAAACCGGGTATCTTGGAGGCCACAACTGGGACCGATGATGCCAGCGCTTCCGATAAAACATTGGAGCTTCCTTCCATGCGTGAAGTGATGACCGCGAGATCACTGCGCGCAAGCGTCTGCCTGGTTCTCCAATGAGGTAGCTCGCCCACCCAATGGTAACGAGGATTTTGCAGAGCCTCCGCTCGCGCCTGTTTTTCTAAACGAGCATCCAAGGCGAGGCCGATATGCACGACTCGGATACGAGATTGAGTTGGTAACCGACGAACGGCCATGGCTGCGCGCAGCGGATCTTTTTCCCCTCGGAGATGGCCGATGAGGCAAACTTGAAAGATTCGTTTGCCCGCTCGTGGAGCCTGTGGTCGATAGGGCTCCGCCGACTGATAAATAACGCGCGTCTTTGAATGGAAACGCTTTGGCAGCTCAACCAGCGCCATTTTTTGCAAGGCGACTAAGCGAGTGGCGAGTTCAAGAGAACGCTTGGCATTACGATCGCTTCGGATATCGCGATAGAGATCCGTTCCAGTCAAAACTACAATCAACGGCAGTTCGGGGTGCAGCTGGTAAAATTGTTCGATGGAGGAATGGCTGCGCCGCGCGTGCAGCGCGATTAGCAACTCGCAGCGCGTGCCGTTATAGGACTGATCAACGTCAACCTGGTGACCTAGTTTACGTAAGATCCGTGCCCAACGAAGCGCGGTAATCTTATTGCCGTTGTTAAGCCGCAAAGGGGCGGGTGTAATGAGCTGTATTCGCACGTTGTCCGAACTACTTTGCGCAGGTTCGAAATCCCGCCCAGACGTCGCGGCGGTCCGGCGTGTAAAAGTTTCTCCAGGTGTTGCGAATCAGTAGAGAACGGGTGGCCCAGCAGCCGCCACGGAGCACCTTGTGGGTGCCGAACCAGGGCTTCGAGTATTCCTTGTAAGGATCTATGATAAACCCCGGATAAGGCGTGAAATGATCGGCCGTCCATTCCCATACATTGCCGATCATTTGCCGGCAACCGAAGGCGCTATCGCCATCCGGGTAGGCGCCCACTTCCACCAGACCCGAGCGCCAGTCCAGGTTAGCTCGGTCCGTTGTGGGCGGATCATCGCCCCAGGGAAAATGACGGCGCTGTTCACTCAAACGGTTGCCTTCCGGTTCCCCGGAGGCGGCAACTTCCCATTCCGCCTCTGTCGGGAGTCGTCGATTAGCCCAATTGCAGTAGGCCTCGGCTTCGTACCAGCTGACATGAATTACCGGCAGATTTTCATTGAGCGGGACATGTTGATCAAAGACCCGCTGGCGCCAGCGGCCGGCGGTTTCGCGGCGCCAATAAAACGGGTGGTCAAGTCTTTCTTTAAAATTAGGCTGTTCCCGTGATTCGCTGATGTTCTTGTTAAAAAACTTGGCAAACGAACGCTCCAGGTCGGGAGACGCATCGCCTTCTAACCAATGCCAGCCCGATTCGCTCCAGAACTGAGCTTTGCGGTAGCAGCCGTCTTCGACGAAGGCAAGAAATTCTCCATTGGTTACTGGCGCGCGGGCGATGCGGAAGGGTTTGATCTCGACAGGATGTGCCCACTTTTCGTTGTCGAAAGCAAAAGGAAAGTCCGGCGTCGCGCCGATAACGAAACTTCCGCCGGGGATCTCGACATCGCCTGGGAAAGGACCGGCCGAATCAGCCAGAGGAGCATGGCTAACTGCGAAACGCGGCGCGGCGTAGCCGAGGGTTTGCCGCGTGTACGCCAACGCCTCGGCATGCATACCCTCGTGAAACGTGGCCAGCAGGTAAAAGTAAAACTCTTCCGCAGTGAGCTCGGAATTTTTGTCGATGTGCTCAATGCAACGATCGAGAACCTCATCCATATATTGGCGCGTCGCTTCGAGCGACGGTAAGAGAAGCTCCCAGCGAGTGTCGTGGGCAACATCGGTGGAATTATAAAGTTGGTCGCCGTTTTCGGTGATCGGCTGCTGCTTTTTCAAATGGCGCAATATCCAAAACTCTTGAAACCAGGCGACGTGGCCGATTTCCCAAAGGGGCGGATTGACCATGGCGAGGCGCGGGCCGATCAGCTGCTCGTCTTTGAGATCAGCGACGAGATCGAGGGTGCGGGCGCGAAACTCGCGCATGATTTGGATCAGATCGCCGGCGGTAACGTAGGAAAGTAAACCGCCGGGCACTGCCCCGGCGGCCTGCGTCATACCCATAATGAATTCTAACTTTTCAAATGTTTAGCAAACCCACGTCAAGAAAATTTATCGCGCCAAGACGCCAGGGCGCAAAAAAAAGTTCTTCTCATTGCTCCGAACTTGGCGTGCTTTGCGTCTTTGCGCGAGTCATCTTTTTCCGATTTTGGTAATTGAAAA
>JAHKKJ010000166.1 GCA_020027655.1 Deltaproteobacteria bacterium
AGATGGGCTTGCGGAGTTTACGCAGGAGATGACGCGCCGGGTCACCGAAGCCGGCTACGTGGGCATCGCTCCCGACCTCTACCACAGGAACACGCCGGAAATTAACGCCGACCACCAGAAACGCGCCGGCAGTCGTCGAGATGCCGGGGTCATCAATGATGTGAATGCCGCAGTAGATTTTCTACGCGACTGCGCCACAGCCGACGTAGGCAGGTTGGGCATCGTCGGATTTTGTATGGGCGGCCGCGTTGCGTGTTTAATGGCCGCAGCTAACCCGATTTTCCATGCGGCGGTGGATTTTTACGGAGGCGGCGTTTACAAAGCCTGGGGTGACGGTCCTGCGCCATCGGATCGCGCCGCGGAGATTCATTGTCCCATCCAGGGTCATTTCGGCGAACTGGACCAGAACCCGCCAGCCGATGAAATGCGCACCCTTGATGCCGAGTTAACGCGATTAGGCAAGCCCCATGAGTTCTATTTTTATCCGAATGCGGGCCATGCCTTTAATCGCAAAGGTTGGGACGGTTATCGACCTGAAGCCGATGCCGCATCCTGGCCCCGAACGCTGGATTTTTTTAGGAAACATCTGCTGGATATAGCGCCCAAGAAGGCAGCCGCCGCGCGGTAAGATAAGCAGAGCCATGAAACTCAACCTCTGTTGTCTCCAGCTCCTGGTAACTGTCGTTCTCACCACAGGATCAGCTCCGGTGACGAGCGCGGCCGAGCCCAAGGTCGTGAACATTGGCTGGACCGGCGGTTCGAGTTGGACGTCGCTGCCGGACAGAGTCGCCTCTGAAAGAGGCTTCTATGAAAAAGAAGGGCTGCGGGTTCGTTACATTCAGTTCCAGGGCACGAACTTGATGCTCAGCGCACTGCTGGCCAGCGAGCTGGATTATGTCACCATCTTGCCGTTTATCGCCGGCGCCGCCACGCGTGGCCTGCCGGTGAAAATCGTTGCAGCGACCACCAAAGCGAGCGGTTACGCCATCGTGGCCCGATCAGACATCGACAGCATCAAAGCGCTGAAAGGAAAAAAAATCGCTATCAACAGTTTCGGCAGCTCGGCGGACTTTGCGATTTACCAACTGCTTAGCCGAAATGGCTTAGATCCCAACAAAGACGTTACCCTGCAAGCGATCGCCGGCAGCCCTGACGCACGTTTCGCCGCGCTGCTCGGTGGCTCCGTCGAGGCCACTGTTGTCAGCAGTCCATTCGAGTATCGGGCTGAACAGAAGGGATTCAAAACCCTCTTGTCGGTGAAAGAAACGGCGGAATTCGTGCGCATTCCCATTGCCGGCCTGAGCACAACACAGCGAAAGATCGAAAAAGAACCGGATGAGATCGTCCGGGTGTTGCGCGGCCTGCGCGCGGCGATCCTATTTCTCCAAAGTCAACGGGAGATCGGCGTCGGGCTACTCGAAAAGTTGCTCAAGCTCGATCGTCCTGCCGCTGAAAGATTCTACTCGGTCTACCGCGACCAATATAATCCAGACCTAACGGTGCCGGACTCGGTCGCCGAAGAATGGATCGCCGTGGGTACATTCCGAGCGAAAGAGAAGATCAGTGTCAAGCCTCAGGTGGTTTATGACTGGACGTTTGCCGAAAGAGCCAGACGATAAACAGCGACAGGAAGCGCGGGTTGGAAAATGACGAATTTAGTCTCTCCCCTGACCCAGGTTGTAAGTCGGTACAGTGTCTCATGAAGACCATTCACGTGAATTCCGACATCACCCGCCGACAATTCCTCAAGGTATTCCATTTGATGCCTGCAGTTTAATATCCATCAGGACCGCCACCGTCCTCTCGCGCATTTCTCGAGGGTCCGGCTTTTGTTGACTCTACAAACTGCCCTGCCGTATCCTGGTTTTCACGGAGCATAACCCAACGTTCCGTGCCCATTTCAACAACCGTCATTCGGCCGGTAACCTTCAGTTTCTCTCCCCGAGTGGGAAGCAACTTGTCTGTGACTACTTTGATGCTGCCAGTGCCATCCTGGATCTCGTAGTATTTGATCACCAGAAGCGATACCGCATTCGTCACCGTTCCATAGACCGTGATATCCTTATTTTGATAGTCCCGCGGATGATCCAAGATGTCCCTAATTTTGGTCGCGGTGATGCTATACGCCGCATCGCAAGCAAGGTTCTGAAGTGTGAGACAGAAAAACAAACTGCAGACGAAGCGTCTTGAACGCATGATATCCTCCTCCTTTGAGCACAGGTTGCTCGCGCGAGGCGACAATCGAATTTGTGGTGGCCTCACTTTATACCAAGTCGGGTTGCCAAATACTGACGGGCTCCGAGCCGGTCCTGGAAATCAAGGGCGGCTCGTATCCGATTAGAAGTTTTCTTGTAAACCTTATTGGCGAAATCAGCGAGACCGCCGTCAGAAAAAGGGAAGGGCTTCCTTCTCAGAGGTTAGTGCAAAATGTCGTAGACCGCGCCAGCCGCAGCTCCCGCTCCACCGCCAATCAGCGCGCCTTTTTTAGCACCGTAGCCGGTTCCTGCTCCAACTGCAGCGCCGGTGCCTGCTCCAATTGCCCCACCCGCGATTGTGCCGCAAGCCGCAGTCGTCATACTAAGCATCACAAGGCCAAGTACCGCTGCCGTTATCCGCGTTTTCATTTGCCACCCACTCCTTTAGACGTGGTCACCGACCGTCAGTTAACGACGGTCGGTGTATGCAAGACTCACGTGCTAATCTTTTTGAAGAAACTCTTATCTCCTTTGATTTCTGGCCGTTGAATTCGCTTGCTCTTGTTGCATTGCCAGGGCAGATACGTCCGCGTCACCGTTCAAATCCTTGGTGGCTTCGACCTTTGCCTCGCGCGCAGCAAGAACGCGCAGGTTTCCGACCGGCTTGCTATACGTTTTGATCAACCAGACTTTTCCGGTGAACCGGTTGATCTTATATGCGGTATCTACCGGCCCGTTGGGCGGTGTTATGGTGTAAATCCCGCCGATAATCAGGGCAACAAGCAGAACCAAAATCGCCCCGCCGGCTGCCCATAGAATTTTCTCGTTCACGAACATAATCTTCTCTTTCATGATCTCGATTCTCCTTTGCGTTGAGATGGTCAACACATCGCTGGAAGCTTAGTATTCCCCCCGTTGACGTCTTAACCGTTCGACCTCATAACGCTGGCGTTCGAGCTCCGCATTGTTCCTGCGAATCTGTTCGTCTTGTCTGTAGTTCTGATACTCCTGGCCCTGCAGCTGGTCGCCGATCAGAGCTCCGGCCCCCAACCCGAGACCACCACCTATAGCCGCTCCGGCACCCGGGTGACCAACCGCGCTGCCGATTAATCCCCCCGCAGCAGCGCCGCCAAGCGCGCCAATGCCGGCGCCTTTTTCTCGTGTCGTTAACGGCCCACCGGCGCAACCGACGGCCGTCAGGGTTCCTGCCAGTAGTAATATCGGAGCTATACTCGTAAATTTTCCGGTCGCGTTCATTTCTACACCCTCCTTTTTCCTGCGTTCGACTGGCGAATAGATCTCTTTTTGTTGTTTGCCAGCCGATTAGAAATAAAGGCAACGGCCGTGCCGAGCTAAGAAAGCACCTCATTTCAATAGGTTATAGCAAGGCGAATTATCGGGGGTAGGTAAAACGTACGGCAGTGGGAAGAAATTACCTACTTGCCCAAAATCTGTGCTTTTACGGAAAGAACCGCCATAAAACACGCAAAAATAAATTTCTTAACAAACAGGAATTCGAGAAAGTTTCGTTAGCCTTCGGCGACTTTCGCTAAACATCGTAGCAGTCACCAAACTGATTGAGATACAGCGTCTTGCAGGAACGGAGGAAGTGGTAATGTAAAAAAAGGAGCGCAGTAAAGAAGATTAAACGTGAACAACGAGCCGTGCGCCGCCGAGTTCCCATTGTGATTGCGCAGGAGCCCATAGTAAATATAAAAACAGTATTAGCCCCGGGGATTAACCCACGCGACCATTAGTTTAGGAGGAATCATGAAAAGTCACAAAACTTTTACTTTCTTGTTCCTGATTCTGGTTATCAAGTGTTTCACATCAGACCTTGGATTCGCTCAAGATAAGATCCGCATCGGGGTACCGTTATTTCCGACGGTTTCATTTCCAGTATTTATCGCCCATGAGAAAGGCTTTTTTGAAAAGAATGGTCTGAAAGCCGAAATCATCAGGATCAACAGCGAGCCAACCACTTATCAGGCGTTGATTTCGGGAGACATCGATGCCACTTCCGGCGCGCCCACCGGCCTGGTGCAATCCAATTTGCAAGGCGTGCCAGTGGTCTCACTCGGGAGTTGGGACAACCTGGTATCGTACACCATAGCCACGCGGGAAAAGATCGACGATCTATCCCAATTGAAAGGAAAAAAAATCGGTATCAATAGACTCGGCGGTAAGTCGTCGCTGGTTCTCCGAGTCATGCTGGAGGACGCCGGCCTCAATACTACGAAGGACGTTACTTTGCTGCAGCTCGGTGGCTCGCAGGAGCGGCTGGCCGCACTGATGCGCGGGGGTATTGACGCAGCGCCGGTGGATTTTGCGTTCGAGCCTAAAATGAAACAGTTGGGCTTCTTTCTCGTTACCGGCAAAAAAACTCCTTTTATGAATGGCCCCATCACCGTGAAGGTTGCTGCTTTGCAGTCGAATCGATCCAAGTGGGTGCGCTTCGTCAAGTCCTATTTGGAAGCGACCCATTACATGACAACAAATAAGGAAGGCTCCGTGGAAGTGCTCCGTCGCGCCGTCGGTCTCGAGGACAAAGAAACCTTGGATCACGCCTACGAGCAGATGCGCGCACGGGCCGATGTTGACCTGATTCCAACCGACGCGGCGGTGGACAACCTGATCAAGATGATGACTTACGTCGACAAACGGGCATCGTCGGTCGACAGGAGCAAGCTCGCGGACTATTCGATTTTAAAAGAGCTGGGGCAAGGAAAGTCGTTGCCCGCAAAGAAGTAGACATCGCAGTGATGGAGCATCGGATTGGAGTGATGGAGTAGTGGAGTAGTGGGTTTTAACTCCCAACACTCCATCACTCCAGTACTCCATTACTCCACGATTAGTATGAGCGAGATTCATTTCGTCGATACCACGTTGCGCGATGGGCAGCAAAGTCTCTGGGCGCTGGGCATGAGAACCGGGGCGATGCTGCCGATCGCGGCGCAAATGGATCGGGTGGGTTTTGAATCGATGGAATTTTTCGTCTCGATCATGATCAAGAAATACGTCCGCGAGCATAAAGAGAATCCCTGGATCTGGCTGCGCGAGGGGACCAAACGCTTCAGCCGCACCCGGCTAAGAAACCACGGCGGCATGCACGGCTCCGGCGCCTTCGAAAAACTGCCCCACGTGGTGATGCGTCTCCTGATCGAGCGCGTCGTCTCCTACGGCATAACCTTGACGCGAACTTCCAATTGCTGGAACGATTTCCAGGAGCTTAAAGAGGAGCTGCATCAGTTGCGCGAGGTCGGGATGGAAACCATCGTCAATCTCATATATTCCGTTTCCCCCCGTCACAGCGATGCCTATTATGCCGAAAAAGCCCGTGAGGCAGCCGCCATTCGGCCTTATCGGATTTGTTTCAAAGACGTGGGTGGGCTGCTCACGCCGGAACGTGCGCGAACGCTGATTCCGGCTATTCTTCAAAACGCGGGTGACGTTCCTGTGGAGTACCATGCGCACTGCAACAATGGGTTGGCGCCCCTATGCTATCTCGAAGCGGTGAAACTCGGCATCACAACGTTGCATACCGCGATACCGCCCCTCGCCAACGGCTCCTCGCAACCTTCCATTCTCAACGTGGCCAAAAATCTCCGGGCCTTGGGCTACACGCCGGTAATTAATGAGGAAGAGGTAAAACCGATCGAGGAGCATTTTTACAGCCGTCGCCAAACGGGATGAACTTCCCATCGGGAAGCCATTCGCGTACGAAGAGTCACAGTACTTGCACCAGGTGCCGGGGGGAGTTATTTCAAACTTGCGCCATCAACTGCGCCTGGTGGGCAAAGAAGACAAGTTGCAGCAAACTCTGGACGAAGCCGCACTCGTGCGTGCCGATTTTGGTTATCCCATCATGGTTACTCCTCTCTCTCAGTTCGTCGTCAGCCAGGCAGCAATCAACGTGATCGTCGGCGACCGCTACAAAGAAGTGACCGATCAAGTGATCCAGTACGCGCTGGGATTGTGGGGCGAAGAAGCGCCTGCACTCATGGATCCCAACGTGAAAGACAAAATCTTGAGCCGGAGTCGGGCCAAGGATTGGCAAGGCTGGGAACCCCCAGAGCCTTCGGTTGAAGAGGTCCGGAGAAAGTTCGGTGGAGCTTCGGTTTCCGATGAAGAGCTCTTGCTTCGAGTCTATGCGGGTGAAGACGCTGTGAAAGGCATGAATGCCGCCGGAGCACCCCGAGCGCACTTGAACGGAACGCAGCCTCTAATTCGTTTGATCGAAGAGCTAAGCAAAAAAAAGGCCTGCACTCAGGTCTTCATAAGCCGGCCGGGATTTTCGCTCACCCTCGGCAAGCGCAGCTGACGGGTTGAAACCGTTCAAGCGGTTCCAGTCGTTCAAGTCGCGCTTTATCACCGTCGTCGTTGACGACGACATCGACCCAACCCGCATCGACGACGTGGTTTGGGCATTGTCGACTCGCTGCGACCCTGAAACCGATATCGACATTATGCGGCGATGCGGGTCAAGCTCTCTCGATCCGATGATACCGCCAGGTTCAATGGCCTTGATGAATTCCCGCGCCGTTATCGATGCCTGCAGGCCTTACGGATGGATGAAAGATTTTCCTGAGGTTGCAGAAACCAGTCCCGAGCTGAGAAAGACCGTCCTTGAAAGGTTCGGTCGGTCGTTCTTCGGACTCCGATAACGATAAGAATTCATTTGTGGTTGGCAGTAGCTTTTGAATAGAATCAATCAGGATTGACTGGACTCAAAGAACCCGCACCTAAGCCGCGCAGCAAGGAGGATCAAAATGGCATCAGCAAACTGGCGGGGAACCGTCGGAGTCGTAAAACCCACCTACGAGTCAGGCTCTCTGGTTGAGTTTATTCGTTTGCTGCCGGAGGGTGTGGGAGTGATTCCTGTTTACGCCGGCATTAAACAGCACACCGAGCGAGGCTATCTCGACGCGCTGGAAACTTATCACGAGCGTGTCGCCGAACTTGCCGCCATCGGAGTCGACCTCATGCACCCCGAAGGCGGGCCGCCGTTCATGGTACGGGGTTACAAGAGCGAACAAGAGATCGTGAAACAGTGGGAAGAGAAATAC
>JAHKKJ010000725.1 GCA_020027655.1 Deltaproteobacteria bacterium
ATCAAAGAAACAAAGCATACCTGACACCAGGCGCTTTTTTCGAGCGACGCGGCGCGCAATTATCGGCACCGATCAGCTATACGGGGAAGAAGGACTTGAGGACCAGGGCGATGGTGCCGCCAAGAATGAGCCCCATCATCCATTTGGCAACTAAAAGATCGGATTTGATAGGGGCAAGCTCGATCTGCAGGTCTTTTTTAGTGACGAGATCAGCCTCACCTTGAGCTTCTTTGACAGCGTCAGCAATCGCTTCCGCCTGCTGCATGGATAGCCCGGCGGCTTCTAGCTTTCTTATAAACTTATGCGTGTCAAAACTGATTGTTGCCATGTTGCAAATATAACACAATCGCTAAACGTTGCACCAGCCGCCGGTTGACTGTCTTACACCCTGGACACCAATGCGCGACGGCACGAGTTGTTCGAACGCCACCGTGGTGGCGCTCACCTGGAGCCGGTCCGTTCGCCCCGCCTTTCACTCGTGCCCGAGGCACGATCGGGAGAGATAAGGCACGGAGTAACGCTTTTAAGGGAGCGAATGGTGCGGAAGAAGGAGTTGCGAAAAGGGGTTGATCGATTGAAAATGCAATTGGTGATGGCCGAAAACAAAGAATCGCAAATAGGCACCCCTGACCCGCTCACCATGACATGATAGAGCGCGCCGGTGAAATGCACCCGCGGTTTTCTTGCCATAGGGATGCAGAGTGTTACTTAGAGCGAGCATCAAAGTCAATTAGGCACGCCTGACCCCGTATTCTTCTCATTTAGACCTTGCCGTTGTCGCCATTGGCGTGGTGCCGTTGAGGAATAAAGTAGAAGGATTGGCCGTGGGACCGCGCCATGGAGGAAGAAGTCGGCCAGGACCGTTGCCGCCGTGATCAAGCGGTAAACCCTGCCTCCCCCCGTCCCGCCGCTCTGCGTCGTGCCGTACAGATTCCCATCGCTTGCCTAAATCAATCCAGCAAAGGGCTGACAGCCGTCGGTCGATGTAATGCATCCATCAAAGCTCTTTAGCAGCACGAACCCGTGCCTTTCTTGGCCATGCTAAATACCGTGCCTTGACTGAAGGCTCCGCCACTCATCGTGGTGCCGTAGAGCTTGCCGTCGCTCCCCTCGATCAATCCGGCAAAGGGATTACAGCCGAGATATTCCGAGTTTTGGTTTGTAGCTCTGCCGCGCTGGTCAATATGAGAAGCAAAGACGAGATCCGGGAAAGGGTCTGGTCGCAGCTGCAGCAAGAGCGAGTTGCGCGTTTTCGGGCGCGGAAGGCAGAATTCCCAATTTCATGGGTGCCGAAGCCTGCGCGCGGGTCCTATCGCAAGTCCAGTTTTGGCGGAACGCAAAGGTGCTCAAGGCCAACGCCGATTCGCCTCAGAGAGTGATTCGCCAGAAAGCCACTCCCCACAGCAACGGTGCAGGAACTCCAAAAAATCTATCAATCATCCTAATAAAGAGTTCTTGCAAATTAGAAGTCTAACTTCTATAATGCATGCGTGATCAAACGACAGTATGGGCCCCTGCTGCGCCGGCAGCTGCGACGCTTCCCGTGCGTTACGGTATTGGGGCCGCGGCAATGCGGGAAAACCACGTTTATTCGTGCCGCGCTACCGGCCTGGACCTATCTGGATTTGGAACGACCTTCCGATAACGTGCCGCTCGCGGCGGACGCGGAGGCGCGTTTGAGCCAATTGGGGAATAGGGTTGTCTTCGACGAAGCCCAACGTGTTCCCGAACTTTTTCCAGTTTTGCGCGGCGACATTGACCGCCACCGCGCCCAAAGGGGTCGCTTCGTACTTCTGGGGTCGGCGTCTCCCTCGCTGGCAAGCCATATTTCTGAATCACTGGCCGGTCGCACGGCATTCCTGGATTTGCCTCCGTTTCGTTGGAGCGAGGTCAAAAGCCACCCCCAGGGGCGAGATCTCAAGACGCTATGGTCCCGTGGTGGTTTTCCCGAAGCGTTTTTGGAACGAGATGATCGTGCACGCCTCGACTGGTTGGAATCGTATACGCGATCCTTTATCGAACGCGACCTTCCTGCTCTAGGGATAGACGTTTCCGCATCGCAGATGCGAAAACTTTGGGCGATGTTGGCCCATTGTAACGGCGGAGTGTGGAATGCCTCTCAACTAGCGGCCTCTCTGGGAGTAAGCTACCACACCGTGAATCGATACGTCGATATCCTGGAACAGACTTTCTTGATTCGAAAACTGCCACCCTATTTTACCAACATCGGCAAGCGGCTGGTAAAAAGCCCCAAGTTATACTTTCGGGACACCGGTCTGTTGCATTTTTTTCTCGGCATTCATTCCGCTTCCATACTGGATACCCATCCCGCCCGTGGGATGAGCTGGGAAGCCTTTATCATTGACCAGTTGATTTCGGTTTTCCAACAGGCCAGCCCGACCGCTCAGCCTTATTTCTGGCGCACCTCACAGGGTCATGAAATCGATCTTCTAATCGATCTCGGAACTAAGAAAATCCCCTTTGAAATCAAACTGCACTCCGCTCCGACCGCTCAGGATGCCGGGATTCTCCAGCAATGTATGCGAGATTTGAATCTCTCGCGCGGTTATCTCGTCCACTCCGGGCGCCAACATTATTCGCTCGGCAACGGAGTAACCGCTCTCTCCGCCGAATTGATTTTATCCCGCCCTCAGATTCTTTGGCGCTGACTCGCCGGTTCCCTAGAGATGGACTCATTCTGGCTCGCCATTGAGGTGGCGTACAAAAACTATGGCTACAAGATGAAATAAATAGCCGAGCATCTCGGAATTCATTACGCGACCGTGAGTCGAAAACTGAGAAAGTTAGAACAAGAAAAGCGAGGTGTATGATTGCAAGACCTGACCCCCCAATCCCCTCGCGAAGTCCACGGCTTGTCCTGAGCGAATGCGAAGGATCTGGATCCCTCGGGGGTCTCGGGACAAGCATTGAACCCGGAACATTGAACTATTTTTTAACAGA
>JAHKKJ010000726.1 GCA_020027655.1 Deltaproteobacteria bacterium
CAGGACTCGATGGGGTTCGAAACAAGATCGAGCCGCCCAAGCCCATTGATAAGGACTTATATGAGTTGGAGCCGGAGGAAGCGGCCAAAGTGAAGTCTATGCCGGGGTCGTTGGATCAAGCGCTGGATGCGTTGGAGAAGGATCACGACTTTTTGCTTCGCGGCGATGTGTTCACGAAGGATGTGATTGAGACCTGGCTTGACTACAAGCGCAAGAAGGAGGTCGATGCCATCCGGCTCAGACCCCATCCCCATGAATTCGCCCTGTATTTCGATATCTAAAAGCGGTATGGGTTAGAGGCGGTTAGCTCTCTCTTTAGACGCGTGGAAGGAGGATTCTATGAAGAAAATCGAAGCGATTATCAAGCCTTTCAAACTGGATGAGGTAAAACAAAGACTCACATCCGCCGGCATTACCGGAATGACAATCAGCGAGGTAAAGGGCTTCGGCAGGCAGAAAGGGCACACGGAACTCTATCGTGGGGCCGAATACACCGTAGACTTCCTTCCCAAAGTGAAGATTGAAATCTTGGCGCCCGATGACATGGTGCCAAAGATTATTGAGGCGATTCTTGAGTCGGCGCAAACCGGAAAAATCGGCGACGGGAAGATTTTCGTGTCGACGGTAGAGGAAGTTATCCGTATTCGAACCAACGAGAGAGGGGAAGAAGCTATCAGCTAGGTAGCGGCGATGACCCGGACCCGGTGTTTGATTTCGGGTCAATTACCAAAAAGCTTACCGAAAAAACAACCGCCTGCGTTGCAAGCACGTAGGCCCACTAAAAAAAAGCCAAATTAGGGCCAACCAGGCTACTTCTTCTTCTCTGACGCTTCTTCACCGGGCTGCTTTCCCGGCTCGAAGCCGCCCACTTCGTGGTAGACAACTTTCTTTTCCTCTTCGAAGGCCCTCACGGTTGGAATTTGCCCCGGCAGACCGAGCTTCTTCCATTCGCCGGCGACCTTGTCGTACATCTCTTTACGCAACGCCGTGCGCTTCGAAAAGACCGGCAGATGGCGGTGCTCCTTGCAAGCGTTAATGAGGGCCTTTGAACCGTAGGGCCGTTTTTCCGGCGGGTTCTGGGTTGGGTCGAGCCAGGTGCTCCAGGTGTTGCGCAGAATATCGAGGTCGTCGATGGGATTGGAGCGGCTGCTCATGGCCCATATCACTTGATCCATATCCGTTGGATCAACGTCTTCGTCAACGGCGATGATCCATTTCGTATAGTAGGCGCCGCCGGGCACCTGAGCCGCGAGCGCCAATGCTTGAGCCGCATGTCCGGCGTAGCGTTGCTCCAAGCTAATGATCGTCATGCCGAAGCCGCCGGCGCCTGCCGGATGAGCGTAGACGCCTTGAATACCCGGAACACCGAGCTTATCCAAGTCATCCCAGATCCGCGCGGAGCGGATGATCGAGAAAAAACCGCTCTGCTCATTGCTTGGGTAGTCGGCCATTAAAGCATTCGTCAATATTGGATTGTTTCGGTAGTGGACGGCGGTGACTTCGACCAGCGGACAGCCGGCCTCCGGTCTTCCGTAGTAGCCAGGGAATTCGCCGAAGGGACCCTCACTTCTAACAGAATTCGGCTTGATAATTCCCTCGACGACAAATTCCGCGTTTGCGGGCAGAAGCAGGTCGGTGGTTTTACCTTTGATCACCGGAATGGGCTCACCTTTAATCCCGCCCAAAAATTCATACTCTGAGACGTTCTTGGGAAATGTCTGCGAGCCGACGACCATGAACAACGGGTCGATACCCCAGGCGGCGGCAACTTGAACGGGCTTCCCCATCTGCCACGAGCGGGTGATGTGCAGACGCGCATCTTTACCCGGTGAAAGATAGAGTCCCACTTCGTTTTTGCTTTGCAGCATCATGCGATAGGTGCCCACGTTGAGGTAGCCGCTGTCGGGATCACGGGTGATCACCGCGTCCGCCGTGCCGGCATAGCGTCCGCCATCCAGCGGCCAGTGCTTGGGAATTGGCAGTTGGGTCAAATCGATCTTGTCGCCCGTCAAGGTATTCTCGTAGAAGCCAGCCTGCGAAACTTCCTTGGGCAACGTGCGAGCTTTGAGTTTGTCCTTGACGCGTCGGATGAGCTCTACGATTGGCGTGTCGGGTGGTTCTTCCATCGTCAGCGCGATGCGCGGAATGCTCGGACCCAGGATATTCCACAACGAGCGCGCTTTGAATGGGCTTTTCTCATAACCTTTGATGTTATCGAAAAGGATCGCCGGCGATGGATTCTGTTTCGCAACCAGGTAACTGATGGCACTCATTTCTTCCTCGCAGCTCACGGCATCCTTTACGCGAACTAGATCGCCCATTTCCTCCACGCGCTGGAGCCACTCGCGCAAGTCCTGAATCGGTCCCTTCTTTGCGTCCGATGTTTCACGTCTCTCTGGTTTAGCCATGGGATTTCCTCCTCGATTATCTCCTAAATGGTAGTTGGTGATTACAGCTTGCCGCCTTTGGGTAACTGAGACTTGAAGTACGCGAAGGCGTCGTAGGAACGGTACATCATATTTTCTTTCATGTAATCAATATCCTTCTGCGGCATGATCGACGGCTTGCCCACGCAACTCGCTACGAACTGCATGTAAGCCGTCCGCTCCAGATAAATCGCGTGGACCGTAGCATATTCCAAGCTATCGCCGCAGACAACAATGCCGTGGCCCTTGAGCAGCATGGCCATTCGGTCGCCCAGAGTCGCGCAGATCTCTTTGCCGTCCTGGATCGTATAGATAAGTCTCGGGCTGGGAAAAATCGGCGTCTCGGGGGCGAAAACCGCTGCTTGATTGTAAATGGGCAGTATCGGCGTTCCCGCTACAGAGAAAGCGGTGGCCAACGTCTGGTGCGTGTGAACGACTGAATTCATATCCGGTCGAGCGTTGTAAATCGCGGCATGAATCATCGTCTCCCGCGGCGGATTTTTGAGCTTCGTCACAGCTCGTGTGTTGCCTG
>JAHKKJ010000727.1 GCA_020027655.1 Deltaproteobacteria bacterium
GCTCACTGTGAGTGGCATCCAGCTTTCCGCCGTGCCGCACTGGATGACGGATTTCGCTCAACTCATGTTCGGCCTCGTACTGGGGGCACGCTACGAGCGCGCTTTCTTTACCCGCTACAGGCTGTTCATACATTTCGCGCTGTTGAACTCGCTTTTTATCGTGATCGCCTCGGTGGCGGCGGCCGTTGTCCTCGCCTGGGCTTTCCACCTACCTATCGCTACCATGATCCTCGCCACCTCGCCGGGTGGCTTGGCAGAGATGACGATTACCGCGCAAGCCCTGCAGATCAGCGTGCCGTTGGTAGTCGCCTTCCACTTGTTTCGGGTGGTGGTCGTCAACATGGGCACCCAATACATCTATGCCTGCGCGGCCCGGGTTTTGGGAGGGAGTACGGACCGCTAGAATGTGGAGGTTCTAGTTCAAGGTTCAAAGTTCAATGTTCAAGGTCTGAAACGAGTTGGTTGGCTTGACACTAGGCTAGAGGCTTGATTAAGTGACGCTCCTATTGAGTTTGAGCCATGACTGGGTTTCAGTAGATTTCTTAGTCACTCATCGTCGCGCTTATCGAAATTGATGAGGGAGGTCTTATGAAAAAAATCTTTTTCTGCGTATCCTTCCTGTTCGGGTTTGCCCTTCTCTCTAGCGTTACACATGCAGCATCGGATGATTTTTTTAAGGGTAAGGCTATCAGGCTTGTGGTGGGAACCTCGGTGGGAGGGGCCATGGACGACTGGGGTCGCTTTGTGGCGCAGTATCTGGGCAAGCATATTCCGGGAAGTCCCGATATCGTGGTGCAAAACATGCCAGGCGCGGGAACTGCGATTGCGGCCAACTATATTTATAACGTCGCCAAGCCTGACGGTATGACCCTCGGGCTAGTTAATCCTGCAATCTATATCGATCAGCTTCTAGGAGCGAAAGAAGTGAAGTTCGACTGGCCGAAATTTTCCTGGATCGGTTCCCCGGAACGGATCGATCAGGTTTTGTTTATCCGCACAGACACTCCCTACAAGACCCTAGAAGATATTCGCAAGGCAACAGAACCCCCAAGGTGTGCGGCTCTGGCGCGGAATGGATTGGGTTATTTTTTACCGCAGCTCCTTGAGGAGGGGCTTGGCCTTAAATTTCAAATGGTGGTCGGTTACGGGGGTGGGGGCGATATGAACTTGGCGATTGAGAAAGGAGAGGTGCAGTGCCGCGCTGGAACCGTTTCGGCTTATGTGGGACGTGAACCTACCCGGACCTGGATCAAGAACGGATTTGTTCGTGCCCTGGCGCAAAGCGGAGCAAAGCGCTATCCAAAGCTGCCGGATGTTCCGACCGTCTATGAGCTGATGGATACATATAAGACCCCCGATGCAACGAAGCGGCTTGCTAGAGTACTGCTTTCCTCCGGCGATCTCGGCCGGCCCTTTATCGCTTCGCCGGGAACGCCCGCGGACCGGGTTAAAGTTTTACGCGAGGCCTTTACGAAAACGATGAGTGACCCAGCGCTGCTAGCTGACGCTCAGAAAAGGAAATGGGATTTAGATCCCCTAGGCGGTGAGGAGCTAGAGGCAATAGCCAAAGATATTATGGTTCAACCCCCGGAGGTTATCGAACGGATGAAAAAGCTGTTGGAAAAGTAGTTTATCTCTAGCGCCTCCGAACTTCTCAGCTATACCAATTGTATCGTTCCGTTTGTAAAAAACAGGACGATAACGAACCAGAAGCTTCTTTCTGTCCTCCGGTTTTTTGTGGTAGAAGCTGAGAATGCATGAAATTGCTGAAACAAAAAAACTCGCGCGCATTCCCATCGCCGTTCCTTTCTTTTACGGTTGGTTCATTGTTCGGGGATCAGCCGTTTCAAAATCTCAGATTTCGGATGACAGATAATTTGGCGATTTGAAGCTCTGGCAGGGCTGCCGGATCGCTTTCACCCGTTCTCATCGAGACTAATGCGTGCAGCAAACCGGTGACTTCGATTTCTTACCAAAAGGTTAGTAGTCAACTTTAGAGGACATCATTATGATTAAGAGAATTAGAATCTTGTTCACTATCATCACGGCAGCGGCCGCCATCAGTCTCGCATCGACTGCGCAGGCGCAAGAATTCTTAAAAGACAAGACCCTCACTTTCATCGTCGGTTATTCGCCGGGCGGCACCTACGACCAATATACCCGGCTGATTGCCCGCCATATCAACAAACACGTTTCGGGGAATCCGACCAGGATCGTGGAAAACATGCCCGGCGCCGGCGGGATTATCGCCGCAAATCACCTCTACAATCGCGTGAAACCGGATGGGCTTACCATCGCCGCCTGGGCGTCGCCATTGATCCTACAGCATGTTATGGGCAACGAAGCGACGAAGTTTGACGGCCGCAAAGTGGGTTGGGTCGGGATCCCCGGTCCCTACGACACCGCGTGTCACTTTAATCGTGAGAGCGGAATCAGAACCGTCGACGACTGGTTTGCTTCTAAACGACCGGTAAAAATAGCGTCCATCGGACCGGGCACAAGCCTGTCCGATGTGCCCAAGCTGCTCAAAGCTGCGCTCGGCCTGCCTCTCGACATGGTCGAAGGTTACAAGGGAGGCGCCGAGGCGCGGCTCGCGGTTGAAAGCGGTGAGGTCGATGGCCTTTGTGCCTCATGGCAGGCGACGAAGGTGTCCTGGCGTAGCCAGATGCAATCGGGAAAAATTCACGTCGTGCTCCAGGCCACGTTCAAGTCGCATCCTGATCTAAAAAACGTTCCCCTGGCGATCAACTACGCCAAAACTGATGAAGCGCGCACCTTGCTGCGCGTGGCCGATAACGTTCATGTCTACCAGTTTCCCTACTCGGTGGCGCCCGGCACGCCGCCTGACCGACTCCAGGTTTTCCAACAGGGATTCATCAAGACGTTGCGCGATCCCGAGCTGATGGCGGAAGCGAAGAAGGCCGACTTGGAGGTCGAGCCCATAGACGGACCGACCA
>JAHKKJ010000728.1 GCA_020027655.1 Deltaproteobacteria bacterium
TCCTGTCGGCAAACTATTATCGTCTTGTCTTTAGCACGCGCCGCCGGTCTAATCCTGGTGGTGACAGTATCGAATAACGTCTTGTCATGTCAATGTTGGCCATCATTACTCCGTAGTCCCAGTGTCTCCCTGTGCTAACGTCCCTGCCCCAGCTCGCGGCGGACGATCTTTGTCCCTTCGACCATTGCCCTGAGCTTGGGAAGGGCAACCCAGCGCGGCGTCGGATTGAAGCCACAATCGGGATTGATCCAGAGTTTTTCCGCCGGCACATACTTCAGCGCCATGCGAATGCGCTCGGGAATATCCTCCGGCGTTTCGACATAAAACGACTTCTGATCATTCCGATTGACACCGATCAGCTGAGCAAATAAGCTCCGATTGGGTCGTTAGCTGATTTTTTTATCTCAGGAGGTCACGATGAACACAATCGATGCGGATGGCCATATTGTCGAGAAAGATGCCGACGTTCGGAAACATCTTTCGGAACCACACTCCAAGCGCGGTCCCCTGTTACCTTCCGACGGAATGGACACGGGTATGGGAGGGCTTGTCGGAGGCATGGAGCACGTTGACATTCCGACCCGGCTCAAAGACATGGACAGAGAAGGGATCGACGTCTCGGTCCTCTTTCCCACCAGCAGCTTTGCAGTGAATAGTTTCATCGAGCGCGACTATGCGGTCGCCTACGCCCGCGCTTATAACGATTTTATCGCCGAGGTATGCCGGCAATCTCCACGGCTCAAGGGAATCGCCTTGCTGCCATTTCAAGACCCTGGGGCGGCGGTACAGGAAGCCAACCGCGCCATAACTAAACTCGGTCTCGCGGCCATAGCGGTCGCCACCCAGGGAATGAAGGAACACTTGGGGTCGCAGGTTTTCTGGCCGATCTACGAGGAGCTCCAGCGGCTCAACGTTCCGCTCTGCGTCCATAACCGGCGCGAAGGACCGGCCGGAGAGAAACGTTTCGACAGTTTCATATTCATGCATACAATCGGCCGGCCGGTGGAGACCTTCATCCAGTTCGCCGGATTGATGTACGGCGGTGTCGCTGAGCGATTTCCGAACCTGCGCGTCGCATTTCTTGAATGCGGCGTCGGTTGGGTTCCCTATTGGATCGAGCGGATGGATGAGGAGTGGGAGAAGCGGGGAAAGGTTGAAGCGCCGCTTTGCAAGCAAAAACCCAGCGAGTACATCAAACATGGCAACTGGTTCTTCGCGACGGAACCGGAGGAGGAAACCCTTCCCTACGTGATCGAGCGCATCGGCGACGACAAGATTCTTTTCGCCTCAGACTATCCGCACTGGGACGGCATGTTTCCCTATGTCGTCTCGACCATCCGCGGCCGTAAGGACATTTCGGAGCAGGCCAAAGCAAGAGTCTTGGGAGAAAACGCGAAACGCTTTTACGGCTGGCAGTGACGGTGTTTTGTTCGACGCGGTAATTTCGGGATTCGGCTAACCGCCTAAATACGCCACCGCATCGATTTCCACTAGACAGTGCGGCGCAAGCTCGCGAACTTCCACGGTCAACCCCGCCGGCATCTTCGAAGAGCGACTGTAACGATTGAAAAATTCTCGATACGCGGCGGCGAACCTCGAACGGTCTTGACCGGCAACCAGATAGACTGTCGTTTTCACGACGTCGTCCATAGTGCCGCCGGCCTCCTCCAAAATGTCCTTTGTGTGCTGCAGCGTCGCTTCCGTTTGCCCCGCGAGATCGCCCTCGGCCTCCACTTCGCGGTTGAAGCCAACCGCGTCCTGACCGGCAAGCAACAACCAATCACCCACACGCACCGATTGCGAAAAAGAACCAGGCGCCTTTCTCACTTTGGGGCTAGTGACGACTGTTTTCGCTCCGCGATAAGCGAGCGCCATGGAGCGCAGCAGAATGTCGGGTCCCAAGTCACGGATGTAAATCCCGGAATTCGGCGGAAATTCATCTTCCACGAAAATGCCTTTGTAAACCTTTTTGCGCGCTTCGCCATATCCGGTGCGATAGTCCGTGCTGGGCATGAACATGAAAGTGCGGCAGAGGTCGCTGAGTGAAAGGCCTTGAGCATTCAAAATTCTCTCGATCCTCCCGAGCACCTCCGTTGTCTGAGATTGGATCGTGGTAGCCGATAGGACGTTGCCTTCGCCGTCAGCCGCATCGACGCCTGATAAGAAGAAAAAATTCCCCACACGAACCCCGTGGCAGCGACTGCCCCGAGCCATTGGTAGCTCCGTCAGCCGGAATGCTTCGCGGTCCCGACTCGATGTCGCTACGGCATCCATCCTGATGCGGCAGCCTCCCTCAAGACCCGATACGCCCACGAGGGTCGTGGCGGGACAGTTTTCGGCGCTTTTTCCGAAGCTCGCCTCCAGTACTTGCGCGACCTGCGCAGCATCCGAGTACTCGGGCAAATAAACCATGAGACTGACAACCTTCTCGAGATCGAGTCCCACGGTTTTCAGGGCAATATTCAGGTTTTCCAAGGTCCGAAGGGCTTGATCCTGCGCGCTTGTTTCGTGCAGGTCGCCGTTGGAGCGCCGGGCGTCGTGCGTCGAGAATGCGAATTCACCGACCCTTATGCCCTGCGAAAAAAGCATCTCTTCGGAAAAAAGAGGTTGCGAATGTACCGTTGTCGCCATGGAACCGAGATTGTTCTCTCTCCCCTTGCGCCCCTTGCGGGAGAGTTAGAGAGTGAGGGGTAGTAAAATTTGGCACCCTCACCTCAATCCTCTCCCGTCGAGGGAGAGGAGGTTTAAGAACGTCACCACCGGTGACAAATCAGCAGACGCTTTTTTTTCGTCTGCAGCCGCGTCGCCCGCCTCCTTGCGACACTGTAAACACCAAAAAGAATGTCGGATTACGGTAATTCTTAACGCCAAGCGCTATCGGAGGGCACCAGGTTTTTGCCGATGCGACGTTCGGGCGGAGCCGCTAGCAAAGACCGGCTCTTCTCGAAGTAGTGCTT
>JAHKKJ010000729.1 GCA_020027655.1 Deltaproteobacteria bacterium
TCGGGGGTCCAGTCCGAAATTCGCCTGGATTCCCGCTTCAGCCTGAGGCTGATCCGTCCGAAGCCCTGTGGCGGAAAAAGCATGCGGGAATGACGGACTCCTGGCATTGCTACCGACCACCACCACGCAGCAAGCTGCGGGGAATTGACTCCAAAGAGATTAAAAAGAAAACGGAAAAAGGGGAAAAACCGTGAGCCTACTCCGCGAGCGGCTACGCACTCGAACGGTCACTAAGCGCCTTTGCGCTTTTTGATTTCTTCGGTGAGTTGAGGAACGACCTTGAAGACGTCGCCGACGACACCGAAGTCGGAGTACTGAAAGATCGGCGCTTCCGCATCCTTATTGATCGAGATGATGAACTTGGAGGTTTTCATTCCTGAAAGGTGCTGCACGGCGCCGGAGATGCCGCACGCTATATAGAGATCCGGCTTCACTGTTTTTCCTGTCTGTCCGATCTGCATCGCGTAAGGAACCCATCCGGCATCGACGGCCGCACGCGTCGCGCCCACGGCGCCGCCGAGCACGTCCGCCAGCTCCTTCAACATCGCGAAGTTCTCTTCGCCTTTGAGCCCGCGGCCGCCGGAAATGATCGTTTTGGCACCGTCCAACTGCGGTCCTTCGCGCTTCACCGCCACGCGCTCTTTCATGTGAACCTTTTGCAGAGCTGCTTCTGAAGGAGCCTGGATCTCCTCAACCGAGACGGGCTGTTCATTGATTCTCGGTTCGAAGGACTTGGGCCGAACCAGCATGAGTTTCGTTCCCTGACTGACCAAGGTGCTGGTGTTTTGGTAACTTGCCCCAAGTGCGGGAATGGTCGCTTCCACTGAGCCCTCTTTCAGAATGAAATCCCCTACATCGCTGATAGCGCCGCAATCGAGTCTGGCGCTCAAGTTGGCGACGATGTCTCGTCCCGCGTAACTCGAAGCGAAGAGCATCACCGCCGGACTGTGTTTTTGGATCAGTTCTGCAACGGTCTCCGCAGCCGGAAGGGTCAGATAATCACGATATACCGGATCTGCAGACCGATAAATTTTGCTTGCCCCGTAATTCGCCAGAGTTTGCGCGGCATCATCCGGAGCCGGACCCAAGAGCACGGCCTCTGCCTTTCCAACATCCGCCGCCTTGGCGAGCATCTCCAAAGTGGTTGGAGTAAACCGATCGTCGTTCAGTTCGGCATATACCCAGATTGCATCTGCCACTTAAATCACCTTGATTTCTGCTAGAAAGTCAGCGATCTGCTTGCCGCCTTCCCCTTCGTCGGTGACCACTTTCCCGGCCTGGCGTTTCGGCGGTCTGCCAATGGTCAAGACCTTTTCTCTCGCGCCCTTCTCACCCACTTGGTCCGCTGGCAAACCCAAATCCGCGGCGGTATAAACTTTGATCTCTTTTTTCTTGGCGGCCATGATGCCTTTGAGTTGAGGATAGCGCGGCTCGTTGATACCGCTGCTGACCGCGACCAATGCCGGCAACATCGATTCTACGATATCGTACCCGCTTTCGCTCTGCCGTTTGATCGTGATCTTGGTGCCATCGACGTTAATTTCTTTGGCGAAAGTCACCGGCGGAACGCCAAGGAAATGGGCGATCTGTCCCGGTACGATGCCGGAATAACTGTCGCTGCTTTCCGTCGCGCAGATAACCAGGTCGAACGGCTGCTTCTTGATGGCTGCGGCTAACAGTTTGGCGGTGCCTAGTGTGTCCGATCCCGCCACGGCGTCATCGAGAATATGAACGGCCGAGGTTGCTCCCATCGCCAACGCATTGCGGATACCGATCGTCACCTCGCTGATCCCCATCGTGATCAAGGTCACCGTTCCGCCGTGCTTTTCCGCGAGGCGCAGTCCTTCTTCGACAGCGCTCGCGGCGGCTGGGTCCAGCTCGTGGGTAACACCTTTACGCACCATTCGCTTGGTGTTGGGATCGATCTCAATCGTAACTGAACTAGCGGGAATAACCTTGCCGCAGACGACAATATTCAAGTCTCACTTCTCCGTAATGCCTACAGACATGACAAAGGCGCCGTCGGGGGTCTAGGCGCCTTGTCAATTCGGAATCCTACTTTATCAACTAAATATTCGCTGGTGAAAAACTTATGACAGCCATTCCTTAACGTTGCCCTCCATGACAACGTCCAGAATTTCCTTACAATCCGTAATCGCCTTATCGACGACTTTGGGGTCGTCTTTGAGATGCGGCATGGCCGAGTTCACCGCGCCCTTCAAGGCTTGGATAAACTCTTTAAACTGCTGATCTAAGGCATCCGTGTTAGGTGCTGGCTGCATTGTCTCCCCTCGCGCTTTACGCAGTGTCGAGTTCCGAGTTTAACCCGAAACCAGAAAACTGTTATTAGGTATAAAGCCGTCCTTTGTTCGGATCGGGGATCGTAAGACCCATTTTCGTGATCAGCGCGTCGATCTCGTCCTTATACTGCTGACGCGCCACCGCGTTGGGCCGCCGCTTCAAACCCCAAAACATGTAGCGCTCCGAACGGTAGGACTTGCTGTTACCAAACATGTCGAGACCTTTGGCGTACCAGTAGTCCACCGCTCTTTGAATTCGTTCTTTATGTTCTCCACCTTTCGCGGCAAATTCAGCGGTCGCATTGGTACCGAAGTCGACGTGCCCTTCTTCTTCTCGGATAATGTCCGGATCCTCGACGACACGGGCGAGGGGCAGATACGTGGCGCCGATAAACTCCTCGAGTTGAAAACGACCCACGCGGTCAACGAGAAACCCGAAAACAGCAAAATCTTCCCACGTAGTGATGGTCCCGCGAAAGGCTTCAACATATCGTTCTTGATTGGGCCGGCTGAGCGTGTAGGAGACATCGACGCCGATATCACCAGCCAAACGGGCCATTTTTCGGAAATGGTCCATCTCTTCGGCTGCCGTGCGGGCGACGATGAGCTGATCTAATTTGGTCGGCGCATTGGGCAAAATATCCTTAACATA
>JAHKKJ010000009.1 GCA_020027655.1 Deltaproteobacteria bacterium
AAAACACCTCACGCGCTCATTTGCTGGAGAATCTTTGCAACTTGGATGCGGAAAAGACCGTTGAGAGTCGCGATCCGGGTTTGAAAATAATTGTAAAAGATAACCGCAATAATGGCGACCGCCAACCCCAGAGCGGTAGCCACTAAGGCTTCAGAAATACCTGCGGCGACGACAGCAAATCCTCCGGTGCCAGCCACCGCCATACTCTCGAAAGATTTGATAATGCCGACGACCGTGCCCAGTAGCCCTATGAATGGCGCACTGCTGGCAACCGTCCCGAGAATCCAAAGATGTTTCTTGAGTTTCTGTGTTTCTTCAAACATCGCCTCTGTAGCCAACGTGCTCGCGGTGTCGAGCCCCTGGCTTCCTTCTCTTTCCAGGACATTCAAGAAAATCCGGGCGACGGGACTTTGAGAGTTTTGCTTGCATATCGCAATCGCCAAGTCTCGTTGTCCCTTTTTGATGGGTTCGAGGAGGGATTCCGCAATGCGCAGAGTGATGGAACCGATGTTCTTGAGCGACCAGAGGCGTTCCAATACCACCGTGACGCTGATTATCGACATCAAAATAAGTGGATAGGTGGCGATGGCGCCTTTGTGAATGATGTCGATAAGATCTAAACCCTGTTGCTGCATGATCGCGTCCTTCCAGAATCTTTGAAGATTACCTGAAACGAAAATTAATTCAATGAAAGTCTTGAGACGAGGAGAGGCCGAGAAAGCCGATCTCTATCCTCGGACTCGGTTGGAAACCTCGAATCGCATGATCAGAGGTTCATTGGCGAGATCTTTCAAACTTTCCGGAATCGGAGGGAAAGGGGAAGCCCGCTTCATTGCTTCTACCGCACTGGTATTGAGTCTTGCATCCGACGACTCCAAGACGACAGCCTGAGTAAGTTTTCCGGCTCGATCGAGCGCAAAACGAACAGTAACTTTCTGAACTCCGGTAACGTCCTCAGGGTACTTCCATACGGACTCTACTCGCTTCTTAAGCTGGTTTAAGTATTGGCTGTAGTCTGCGTTCGAAATCCCCTTTAAACCCGTATTGCTGCCTCCGCCGGTACCCGTGCCGGTTCCGCCTCCGGCCAGGCCCGTTCCACTTTTGCTTCCTCCCGGGACTCCATAGGGTCCGGCACCACTGCCTGTGCCCTTGAGTGCGCCTGGAACCTGCGCGCCTTCTTTCAGCGCCTTGATTCCGGGTGTGTCCCCGGCTCCTTTGAGTGCCTCAAGACTTTTTTGGTTGATCGCTAGATCACCGGCAGCGGTGGATGGCAGATTTGTCGGGGTTTCCTTAGTCGGCAGTCGAACGAGCGAATCGGGCGATGTCTCTTTTGCATTGACAGCTTCATGCCGTGTGTCTGTCGCCAAAACCTTGGGACCCGGGAGGACCACCGGATTTGGCGCCGGCTCAGATTCGGCACTTTTACTTGGAACCGAGCTCTCCAGAGATCCTGTGTCGAGCTTGCCTGTGCGCTGCGCCGGGGGAGTTGGGGTGCCTAATTTGGGAAGCGTGCGTGGCCCGCCGGGGCCCTTACCTGGGCCGATGCTTTTGGTGTCCGAGCCGGCGCCGCTTACGTCCAGCAATTGAACTGAGATCGGCGCCTCCTGTCGCGCGATTGAAAAAGTGGCGGCACGAAAGAGTAGAAGAAAAAGCATCGCGTGCAGAAGTAGAGAAGGAAAAAGAAATGGGCTACGGAAAAGGGAGAAAAGGCCGAGGTCTCCCCAGCTGCTTGACACGTCACTGGTCATATCAGCTACCTGGGGCTGAGATCTGTTTAAGATCTGCGGCAGTGGCCGGAATCTGCTCGTGCTTGGACAGGAGTTCTAAGCCGATTGCGCTGACATCGCGGCGTACCAACCGGCCGTTGTCGTAATAACTCCACAGGTCGGCAACGCCATCACCGTTAAGGTCGCGTTCTTCTTTGCTGATGACCTCGCCATCTTTTGCCGTATCGTAATAGACCCAGAGATTCATCCTGCCGTTACCGTCGGCATCTTTCTCGAGGCGCGCAAGGCGGCCGTTTTCGTAAACCGCCCGGTAGGTGACCCGGCCCTCGCCATTTTCGTCGCGCTCTTCACGGGCGATTTGGTCGTTGACGTAATAAAAAGAGGTGTCCGGTTTGCCATGCCCTTTGGTATCCACCTCGCGTCGCACCAGTTTGCCGTCTTTGAAGTTGCTCCAGGTGTCGACTCTGCCGTCGCCCTTGGAAGCTTCCTCCTGACGCATAATTTCCCCCGGCTTCTGAGGATTGTAGTAGATCCAAAGGTCCGGCACACCATCACCGTTAATGTCTCTCACTTCCACGTTTTTGAACGGTGTCGGGGGGGGCGGAGGTTTAGTCCGTGACGCAACTGCGATGTTTTCCGGTGGCTTGGTTTGCGGCAAGGGCGGTTGCGGCCGACTGGCGTCCGATACGGGTCGCACTGCGGGCGGATTTCCTGCAGTTTGAGTCGATGCCTGTGCAACTTGGCCTTCCAATGACCTTTGGCGTTCCAACTCTTGCTCGATGGCGGCTTCGAGAGCCCGGTCCTTCTGCTGTTCTGTTTGGATCTGAGAATTAATCGCTCCGTAGTGAGAATCAGCCGTAACTAAACCTGCGATCAATCCAAGGACGAGTCCGCCACCCGCGCCATAGAGCCCACCGACTGATCCACCCAGGGCCAAGCCCTCCATCGCTCTACTCCACGCGTGCTGCCAGCGTTGTGAACCGGTAATCTGGGGTTGAGCCTGCGGAATATTGGAAGCGTTTGGATCGGGATTTGGATCGGGATTAGGGTTCTGAGCCGTGCCCGGCGGCCGCTGGACGGGCGCCGTTGCGCAACCCGCGAGTAATACCAGAAGTCCTACCAGGATGATTCCCAAACGCCTATTCATATCGAAATTAGCTTGAATCTTATTTTGTATCGCTCTTGGACTCCATTCCAGCTTTAGCAGCTACGGCGCGTGTGTCTGCTGGCTTTGAAGACTCATAGCTTGCCATATTTTTGAACTCCTCTTCAACCGCAACGAAGGGAAAGGCAACCGATGGGGGCTCTGCATCTGGGACCGGTTCCTGTCCCACGACTTGCCCAGCCTTGAACAGGTAGCGAGCGCTGATCTTGCCGCGAAAGTTTTGGTCCTCCAGTTGTTCAACTCGTTCATTATTTTCGAATTTCACCCAGACATCAACCCGCCGATCGTTATTCGTGTCCGCTTCCTGCCGGACGATCTGGCCCTTTTCATAAAAGAGTCGCAGATCAAAAAAGCCGTCACCGTCACTATCCCGTTCCTCGCGCACAAGCTCATTGTCTTTGAAGTACTGGACACTGTCCCATTTTCCCGTGCCCTTGGTGTCGCGCCAGCGTCTATTGAGCCGTCCCTGGGAAAATGTCTCAATCATGTCGATTCGCCCGCGGCCCGCCGTATCCTCTTCTCGGCGGACTACCTCTTCGCCTTGAAAATAAACGATTCTGTTAAACTTTCCGTTGCCCTGAAGATCTTCCTCCTGTTTTGCAAGCCGTCCGTCTTGATAATAGCCGCGGAGATCGATTTTGCCGTTATTTTTTCGGTCAAACTCCTTTCTGACCAACTGACCGTTCTCGAAATAAGAGAAGCTGTCAGCTTTGCCGTCGCCGTTGGTGTCCTCGTCTATACGACTGATCTTGCCGTCTTTGAAGAGAACAGTGCGTGTGCCGTTGCCAGAGGACTTTGGATCTTCCTCGCTCCGCACTGGCTGGCCGTTTTGATAAAAGACCCATATCGTCGGCTTCCCGGACCCTTTGGTATCCTGACCTTTGCGCTCGACTTCCCCACTGGAATCGAGAAAGTACCAGGTATCTATGCGGCCATCGTTTTTGCTGGCAATCTCTTGTCGCCTGGGCTTGCCGGCTTCGTAGTAAATAAGGATATCGGGTTTACCATCGAAATTAACGTCTTGTTCAACCTTTTCAATCTGTCCTTGTCGATCATAATAAGTCCAGCGATCCATCTTGCCGTCGCCGTTGCTATCTCTTTCTTGGCGGACGACGTTGCCTCGCTCATCGTAAAAGAAGCTGACCACGGGTTGCTGGCTTGTCGCCGGATCGAGTGTCAAGAATAAGAAAAAGGCCGAAGAAACCAAAAAAGAAGCGCTCGTTCTGAAGACGTATGGCTTCATGGACCCGTGGAACTTAAACAGAAAATAGGTTAGCCGGAGTGCGACTTATTAGAGGATTCGCGGGATTTCTCGGAACTGTCCGAACCCTCTAGGTTACTTTTGTCCGGCTCATTCATTGCCTTCTTGAGCCCGCGTATCGCTTCTCCCAGAGATTTCCCCAGGTCGGGAAGTTTGGTGGGGCCAAAAATTAGGAGTACAACGATAAAAATTACAATAAGCTCTGGCATGCCAATACTTCCAAACATAAGGTCTGACCTGCTTTACCTTCTACGCCGCGAGCGGAGTCATGTCAATCAAGCAACTGTGAGGGGCGTAGCCGCCCTTTCTCGCCATTGGGAGCCTGTAATCACGGATATCGGATCTATGTTTCAACTCAATAACGCTGCGTTAGTCTTGAAAATATACTGCCCTAGGGTAAACGTATAAGCGACGTCATTTCGAGAATCTCTGGTGACCAACCCTTCTCCACGGCGAGACCCCCTTCAGCCAGGCATTTCAGATACTGATGCCGCACACCCTTGCCTAACTTGGCTTCTTTGCCTCGTTTGCGTAGCAGTTGTTTTCGTGAATCTCGGTAGCGCGGACTTTTTCGAACCCGACGAAGGAAGAAACGCAGAGAAAGCCCGCGAAATCCTCCTGCTGAATGATTGGGTGACGCCCCACGAAAACTTCCTGCCGGTCTTGGATAAACCGATGCTTTTTTACTGGCCGGTGGCGTTGTCCTATAAGATTTTTGGTGTAACAGAATGGTCCGCGCGATTGTCGTCCGCAGTGTTTGCCCTCGGTTGTCTTTTTTTGGTCTATCGTTTTGCACATCGATGGTGGGGACCCTGGGAGGCCTTATGGAGCGCTTTGGTTCTACTCACCAGCGTTGAGTTTTTTATCCTCGCGCGCATCGTCCGCTCTGATATGGCGCTAACCTTTTGCCTTACGTTGGCGCTATGCTCTTTCTATTCGGCCATACACGCCGAAAATGAAAAAGCCAAAAAACTCTATTGCTTACTTATGTATGGAGCGCTCGGCACGGGTACACTCGTCAAGGGGCTAATCGGGTTCATCATTCCGGGCATGGTGTTTTTCGTCTATCTCCTGCTAACCCAAAAATGGTCAAGCGTGCGAAGGCTGTATCTTTTCCCCGGGGCACTGCTCTTTTTCGTCATCGTTGCCCCTTGGTATTTTTGGGTCGATGCAAGAAACCCGGGTTACCTGTACTATTATTTTTGGGGCGACCACGTTGCCCGGTACCTAAGCGATGAGTTCGACCGGACCGAGCGTTGGTACTACTTCTTTGCTGTGGTGGCAGCGGGATTCTCACCCTGGAGTTTATTCTTGCCGTTGGTTGTAAAAGATTCGTGGAAAAAGTTTAATGACAAGAAACTTTTTTTGATTCTCTGGGCGGTCTTGCCGTTCCTCTTCTTTTCTGCATCAAATTCCAAGTTGGCTCACTACGTGCTGCCGATCTATCCGGCCCTCGCCCTACTGGCCGGACAAACAATCGCCGGTCTTTTCAATAGGTCGGATTCAAAAGAACGCTGGCTTTTATATCTGTCGTGGATTTTCTCGGCCGGCTTTGTCTTCTATCTGCTGATTGGCGGGGTTTGGCAGCATCTCTTGCCGACGGAAATCCAGGCGACTGTAATTGACGGTCTTGTCTTCATCGGGTTGAGCTTCGCAGTCATGGTGCTCGTCTTCGGGGGCTATACCTACGCTAATTTGAGGGGGTATTGGCGTGGCCAGATTGTAAGCTACCTTTGTACCTCTGCCGGAATAGCGGTTTTCTTTATGCTGGTGGGCCAGCTCATGGTGACAGCCTCTGTTGGTCGGTCGGCCAAGGCGCTTGCGCAACGCGCGGCTCCGTTCATGACGCCTGACCGCCAGACGGCTATCTATGATACGTATGTACCGGGGTTGATTTTTTATTTGCGCCTCGATCGACCCATGTGGATTGTTGCTTCATCAGGAAAAACGACGTTGATGGGAAGCCCTTATGTTTCTACCCACCGCCCGAATCCTGCGTCCGGTCACGGAAAAATACTCTTCAATTTTGCTGAGTTTTCGGATGCATGGAAGAAAAACACTCATCCCCTGCTGGTTTTCGCGAAAGCGAAGACCCTGCTCCGGTTAGAAAGCCAACTGGCCGAAGGCACGAAAAAACTCGCCGGAGTCGACGAATATGTCCTGGTCCGAAGAGTGAACGATCAGCAACCGGCTGATGGTCGCAGAAGTGTCACGCCTTGAATTTTATGGAAAGGAAAAAATAAATAATGGAATTTTTGTGGAATCTATTTCACCAAGTTTACGACGTTGAGCTCTTGGTTCGGGCGGGAGGTCTGGTTTTGCTCACAATCATTGTCTTTGTCGAAACCGGGCTGCTGATCGGCTTTTTCTTGCCCGGCGACTCCTTGTTAGTAACCGCCGGGATATTCGCTGCCAAAGGCGATCTCGATTTATTGACGTTGAACCTCGCGTTGAGCGCAGCAGCGATTGTCGGTGATACCGTAGGCTACCGAATCGGCTACACGACGGGTCCGAAAATTTTTACCCGCGAGAATTCTCTTTTATTTAATCGCAAGCACCTCATTTCGGCTAAAGAATTTTATGACCGGTACGGAGGATTTACGATTGCGATTGCCCGTTTTATTCCCATAATTAGAACTTTCGCCCCTGTCGTGGCGGGTGTGGGCGCAATGTCCTACAGGCGCTTTCTTGCTTTCAATGTCTTCGGAGGAATCTTCTGGGTGATGATGACCACCTTAGCCGGCTATTTCCTGGGCACGTTCATCCCGAATATTCAGGAGCAAATTCATCTTGTGATCGCCATCGTGATTTTCCTTTCACTGCTTCCGGGGATGATCAAATTCCTCAGCGAGTGGCGTAAAGCAAAGTCCAATATCTGAACCGAGGGTTGGGTAATTTTGATCGGGTCGATTAGGAGGAAGATGTGTGGACTCTTTGGGCATTGCGGTTGTCTTAGGTATTGTGGAAGGACTGACGGAATTTATACCGGTATCGTCTACCGGTCATCTGATCCTGGTCGGTCATCTACTTGGTTTCGTCGGCGAAAAAGCGGCAAGCTTCGAAGTCGCCATTCAGCTCGGAGCGATCCTGTCGGTTGTTTTTCTGTACTGGCGACGCTTTATCGAATTGATTCCCACCCGATCTGCCGTTGGTTCCGACTCGACTTTAAAAGGATGGTCCGGCCTTTGGCGGATTGCCTTGGCGACCTTACCCGCTTTGATCGTAGGTTTTCTCGCACGCCATACGATCAAAGAGCAGCTCTTTACACCGCTGGCGGTAACCTGGGCGTTGGCCGTGGGTGGCGTCGCCATTTTGCTTGCTGAGAAATTTGTTTCCGAGCGCCGCTCCTATTCCCTTGAAACCATCACCATGAGTCAGGCCTTCGGAGTCGGCCTGTTCCAAGTGCTTGCGCTATGGCCCGGCACGTCGAGAGCGGCGGCAACGATTGTCGGTGGAATGCTCGTGGGACTCGAAAGAAAGGGAGCAGCGGAATTTTCTTTCCTGATTGCGGTGCCGATTATGTTCGCCGCCACCGGCTATGAGCTGGTTAAAATGCGCAGTCTCTTCGCCGCCCAGGATCTCGTTCAGTTTGGCGTCGGCTTCTTGGTATCATTCTTGGTGGCGCTTGTCGCAATCAAGGCTTTTGTAAGTTTTCTGAGTCGCTGGAGTCTCGCGCCATTTGCGTGGTATCGCATCGCGGTGGCCGCATTTTTTTATTTTGCAACGCGCAGCCTGGCTCTGTAACGCACCTGTCCCCGGAAATGGGGTTCTTTTTGTTGCAACTCAGGAGAACGCCGGCTCTTAACTTTCATTGATCGTGCCGGTGCTTGATCCAGTGGTAAATCTGGTTTCGATAGAGATATGCCACAAGCAAGATCACTGCGGAGACGGCAGCGAAGATGGCCACTGCGTAGTATTCCTGATTGCGGAACTTGGCGCCCTGAACGGTTAGCAGATAAGTTCCCGGGATACGGCCGATAATGGATACGATCAGGAAAGTACTCAGCTTCATCCGGCTCAAACCCAGCAGATAGCAGAGATAATCCTTCGGGAAGCCTGGAATAAGAAAGAACAAAAAACAAATCGTTGCACCTGCATTGGTGGTCAGAAAGTCAAACTTGTGCAAAACCTCCTGGCTGACAAATCGCTCCACAAAAGGCCTGCCCAAAATACTTGCCAGTTCGAATGCGACCCAGGAGCCGATGGTGAGTCCCACCGTGGAAAGCACAAAGCCCATGGTTTCGCCGTAGACGTATCCGCCGGCGACCCCGGTCAGTTCTCCGGGAAAGGGAGCGGCTGCGACCTGCAAAATTTGGAAAACGACGAATACGGCCGGAGAATAAGGGCCTAAGGATTGGAGAAACTTACTGAGTTTGTCGCTGCTGGAATAAATCCCTTCGAAGTCATCGAAGTCTTCGCCGGGCGGCATCAATGCGGTGAAGGGCTGCGGCAGATAGTGACTGAAAAAAAACAGTAGCCCCACCAAGACGATGAAGATAACTCCCCTGATGGCGAGCTGCCGCCGCGGGTTGATCATCGGAGTGGTATAGCAGCAAAAAATACGAAAAACGAGGCTTGCTAGTCCAAACGCCGAGCTATAGAGAGAAGCAACCTTGCCTGCTGACGGGATCGTTGGTAAAACGTAAAAACATTTTTATTGGAGAAATCGGTGTTCCTTGACATAAACGTCGGTCATCTTACAGAACTGCTCACCGGGCGAACTCTGAACCGCCGTGAGATCGCTTTTCGAGTAGCCGAGCGGGTGGAACAGTATCAAGATGAAGGCCTTGCGCGCGGCGACCGCGTCCTGGTCTGCTATGGCAACAACCTGGAGTTTTTTATCGACCTGCTGGCCGTATGGCACTTGGGAGCGAGCTTCGTTCCTATTGATGGTCGCTTGAGTGCCTTTGAAGTGGAAAATTTGGCTCGGGCAGTCAGGCCTCGGTTCATACTCGTAGACTCGAAGGCCGATAATTCAATTACGACGGCAATTACGGCGGCCGGCGCCAAGGTGATTACTCCACCCCGGAATGTTAGCAAACAGGCGCATTCAGTGGCCATGCCGTTTAATAGCCGGACGCGGCTAGATGACGAGGCATTAATCCTTTTTACTTCGGGTTCGACCGGTACTCCAAAGGGCGTGGTCCACACTCATCGCTCACTTCGCGCGCGCTGGATAGCGTTGCGGGAGTCTCTGGGTGTGCAGTCCTATGACCGAACGCTTTGTTTGTTGCCGACTCATTTTGGCCACGGTCTTATTTGTAATTGCCTATTCCCGTGGCTTTCGGGTCTGGATTTATACATCGCTCCGGCCTTTAGCACGGATTGCCTCATGCAGTTGGGACATCTGATCGATGATCACAAGATTACTTTTCTCTCGTCGGTTCCGTCGATGTGGGGTTTGACGCTGAAAGCGAGCAAGCCACCCCAATCACAAAGCCTGCGAAGGATCCATTGTGGCTCGGCGCCATTGGGCGCTCATCTCTGGAAACAGATCCAAGAATGGGCCGGCACAAGGGAAGTCTTCAATGCCTACGGAATCACTGAAACGGGGAGTTGGGTGGCGGGGACTACGGTGGGCGAATTCGTGCCCGAGGACGGCTTGATTGGGATTCCCTGGGGAGCCGTCATTAGGATTCTTAGCAGCCGCGAGCCCGCTGCGGCGTTTGACCTGGATTCACCGTGCAAGACGGAAGAGACCGGCTATGTCTGGATCAATACCGCCGCGCTCATGCAAGGCTATGACGGCCAGCAGCAATTGACGGATGAGGTGATGTCGGGCGGCTGGTTTCTAACCGGGGATGTCGGACTCATCGACCAGCGGGGGTGGCTCTATCTCAAGGGCAGGGAGCGGGAGGAGATCAACAAAGGGGGAACGAAAATCTATCCACAGGATATCGACGCCGTCGTGGAGCGGTTTGAACACACGCGGGAGGTTTGCACGTTTGGTATCGCCGACCCCCTCTACGGACAGAACGTGGCTATGGCAGTCGTGTTGAAGAACGACGATGCAATTACCATCCGGGCGCTTCATGGCTGGATGAAGCGTCACTTGGCGGAATTCAAAATGCCGATTCGTTGGTATATCCTCGATTCTTTCCCCCCCAATGCACGTGGCAAGATCAGCCGACGCGTCGTACAGGAAAGCTGCGCGCAAAGAGCCCCGCTGGATCTCCAGAAAATTCTCCGAGCACAACCTTAAGTTTTTGCGATGTCAAATGACGAGCCTTGGGCCAGGAACGAGAGATCATGGATCGCGAAAAACAGAAAAACGAGCTTATCGGTTTTCTCCGCACCATCCAGAGGCCGGATTATCCGCTGGATGAAATAGACGAGAACCTTGGCCTTACTGAATCCGGACTGATTGATTCTCTCGCTCTGCTGCAGATCATTACTTACTTGGAGCAAACCTACGATGTGGATTTCCGGGAAAAGGGGATTGATCCCGGCGAGCTCAGGTCCGTTAGAACTATCTTGGATCTCATCGCGCGAGAAATCGCAACATGAACTGTTCCGCGCTCAATGAGGCTTACCGGAGCATTGCCCAGTTTCATGAAAATGAGCGGCTTATTGCCCGGGTACAATCGTGGAAAATTATTGGCTGGCTGACCCCTAACCGTCGCAGGCACGTTCTCTTCATCGGCGCATTTTTCGCCGGTATCGTGGGAGTTCTGAACCGCTATGCTCCCTGGCGCGAGTATCGCCATGCAGGAACCTGGTTAGTTCCCGCCGTCGCTTTCCCCGTTCTGTTGGCCATCGTATATCTGCTGTACTTAATGGCTTTACACTTTAAGCGCTTGCCCAAGGTGGTCAGGGTTCGCCCGCAGATTTGCTGTCATCTTTTCTTCTGGGCTCTCTTGCTCGTCATCTGGTCCGCTCCGGACTCTTCTGGATTCGGCATCGCCGTGATTTCGCTCATCGCGCTCTCTTTCCCTTATCTCATTTGGCGCGTCGGTTATATGCTGCTTTCGGGCCAACGGGGCAAGGCAGCCGGGACAGGTTTTAAGGACCATTTATTTTACATCTGGCCGGTGTGGGATGGAACAAATACCCCGCCCGGCAAAGGTCACGATAACCTCGCGCGAGCCGAAGCGCAGACCGCCGAGGCTTACGCGCGTTCTTTCCTTGGGGGAATCAAACTGCTTTTGCTTGTGTTGGTTTGGAAAGTCGTCATGCAAGTGATCGGCGCGGTGGTTTATGGAGACCCCCGGATCTCGCTGACGCCACTTCTGAGCGGGCATAACTTGGGCATTCCACGATTGAAATCAATCATCAGCGGCGATGCGGCAGCATCGCTAATGATAACCTGGGTAAGCCTGTATCTCGAACTGGTTTGGGAAGCGTTGTCGATTGCCTCCAAGGGACATGTTTGGATCGGAATTTTGCGCTTGTTCGGGTTCAACGTATTTCGCAACACCTATAAACCTCTGCTAGCCGAAACGATCTTGGAATTTTGGAACCGATACTATTACTATTTTAAGGAATTGATGGTTGAGTTTTTCTTCTTACCGGCTTATTTGAAGTATTTTCGCAGCCAGCCTGCGCTGCGGATTATCACTGCCGTGTTCGCCGCCGCGTTCGTTGGCAATATGTACTACCATCTGATTCAGCACAAGAATCCCCTTATTGCCGGTGACTTCGTAGCCCTTTGGCAAGTTCTCGGTGCGCGGTTGATTTACTGCTTCCTGCTGGCAGCCGGAATTGCTTGCTCTATGCTCCGACAGCAGAAGCAGCGCAGCAGTTCAAGCTCAGCTGCCTTGCCCCGCGGCGGCATTTATCGGCTCAGAAGCATCGCCGCTGTTTGGACCTTTTTTGCGATCATCAACTTTTGGAATATTGCTGCCAACATCACGATCCCGGAACGCGGGCGTTTATTTTTTTCCCTGTTCGGTTTTTAACCGAGCGGGATCATGTTGAGAGCCATGCTAGCCCTGCCACGAACCACTTTTGCTGTTGCTGTAACACTGGTGGCCCTGCTGATCCTCACAGGCTTTCGAGCCTGGTTGTATTTTCAGCGCCGGGCGGAGATCCCTGAACTATCACTGCGAGAGCGGGTTCGACTCTTCTGGGTCGGCGTCCGTTTAGACGCCGTCGTCGTCAGCCGCGGATGTGTGATTGTGGTTTTGCTCACGCTTTTTCTTCCCGATGCACTCCTTCCGCTCGCCAAACCGTTCGTGCTGGCCTACGTTGGATTTCTCTATTTCATGCTGTTTCTCGCTGAGATCGCGGGACTTTACTTTTTTCGCTACTACGATTTTCGGCCCAATTACCTGGTATTCGAGCACGGCGCGGATCCGGAAGTGTTGAGGGCCGTCCGCAAAGCCTACCCGGTGGTCCGGATCTGCCTGCTGGCCGCCGTCGGCATGTGTATGGCGTTGCTGTTGGTCACGTCGGTAAGCTCTCTGACCGCCAATCAGATGATCGTGTCTTGGTATTGGGACCGCTGCGGAGTTTTTGTTTGGCTCCTGTTCACGGGTATTGCCACGCGCGGCACCCTCGATCACCGGCCGCTCAACCCTAGTTTCGCCGCGGTGACCACAAACCGAATCGCCAACGAGGTCGCCTCGTGCGGCATCTTCAATCTTCTCTACGAATGGAGCCAGCGGTTCAAGGACGAATTCACCGCCCTCAAATCAGTCGTAAAGGTTCCCCCTGCCGATGAAGCTATCGCTCGTGCGCGCAGTTACTTATCGGCGCAAGGGCCGCTGACCGACGACTCGCCGAATCCCTTGGTCCGGTGGGTAAAAGGAAAGGAACGGCTCGAGCCCCTGAATGTCGTGTTGGTGGTGATGGAGAGTTGCACGGCGCGACTGGTGGGTTCTCTGGGCGGAAGTCCGGCACTCTCACCGGAACTGGATCATCTGGCAACGGGCGGCGTTCTCTTTGAGAGATGTTACGCCACTGGCGAGAGGACGATCCAGGCGCTGGAAGCGGCGGTTTCCTCTTTTCCGCCGCTGCCGGGAGCGGGCGTGGTTAAGCGGCCCCAAGCACGGCAATCTTTCGCAACCCTGGCGAGCCTATTGAAGGAACGCGGATATTCCACGCTATTTCTTTATGGGGGCCAAGGCATCTTCGATCAGATGCGGGCTTTTTTCCTCGCCAACGGCTTCGATAGATTCATCGAGGAAAAAGATTTTGTCATCCCTGTGTTTCGGGGCACCTGGGGTGTCTCGGACGAGGACTTATTCCAGCGAGCGGACCTAGAATTCCGTAAGCTCAACGAACAGCACCGCTCGTTTTTTGCCACGATTTTAACGGTGTCGTTGCATTCGCCATGGGAATATCCGCCTGGCCGAATCAAGCCTCTTCCGCCCGAAACTCCGGTGCCTCCAGGTTTCGTATTGGAAGAACTCAATAATTTTCTTTATGCGGACTACGCCATCGGCAAGTTTATCCGCGAGGCTCAAAATGCCCCCTATTTTGACAAGACGTTGTTTGTTTTTGTCGGCGACCACGGCGTACATCTGCGCGGGCGCGGCTTGATTCCTGTCGACGACTACCGCGTCCCGGCCCTTTTCCTGGCTCCCGCTTACCTCGAGGCACAGCGAGTACGGCGTGTGATCAGTCAGATCGATATCCCGCCAACCATCATGGGTATACTTGGCGGAGAGTATCGGAATCCCTTTTTTGGCAACGATAGTCTCAACCATAAAACCGACGATAGTTTCGCTATTGTCGTGTATAACATGAAGCGATACGGAATCGTTTCCGATCGTGAGCTCATCGTTCTTGCGGAAACCGGAGAGGAAATTAGCTACCAGCGGGACGGAAGCCATGCTCTTTGGCAGCAAGTTCCTCTAGCTGCTCACGGTGCCGAGCGGAGTAAAACTGCCCTCGCGCTTCTCCGGCTCGCCGAAGATCTCTTGGTGAGTGGTCGCTACACGGTGGCGAAAAGATCAGCTGGCTAAATTTATGATCATGCAATCTGCGGTTTCAAGATCGCAGAGGCCTTAACGGCCTTTTTGCATTTCGCGCAACAAGGCCTCGACCTTCTTGAGCTCATCGCCATAGCCGGCCCAGTCCCCTTGGCGCAGTAATTCCTGGGCGCGTGAAAAGTGCGCGAGTGCCTCCCGGGCCAGCTCTTTTTCCGTAGTAAGCGTCTGGGTTGCAACCATGGGCTGCTGCACCGGCTGGGGTGATGGTTTGCCGCCAAAAATTCTTTGCAAAGATTGCTCTAGGGTCTCCTCCATGGCGATTTGATTGCCGAAAGCGACAATCACCCGCTTGAGCTCGGGCAAGGACCCTTTTTCCGCCGCAAGGTAGAGCGGCTGGACATAGAGAAGTGACTTTTCTATGGGGATGGCTAGCAAACTTCCCCGAATCACTTGTGCACCTCGTTGGCCCCAGAGGCTCAACTGCTGGGAGATGAAGGCATCCTGATCAATACGCGCGTCAATCTGCTTCGGACCATAAACCAGTTTTGCTTTTGGGAAATCGAGAGCGGTGAGCTTCCCATAATGTGGCGGATCGCTCCGGGCCGCCAGCCACGCGCGCATATTATCGCGCTTGTTTGGCGTGAAGGGGAGGAGGAGAACAAATTCTTCTTTCGCCTCGCCGGGGAGGCGCATGATGGTGTAATAAGGTTCCATTTCCCGTTCCGTACCCTCAATGGTTCGTCGCGGTATGCTGAGCAGATCCTCTTTATTGTAAAAGACCTGAGGATCTTGCATGTGATAAGTCGCGTACATATGCGCCTGGATAGTAAACAGATCCTGAGGATAGCGGATATGGGCCCGTAAATCCTCGGGCATCGCCTCAAAAGACTTAAACAGGACCGGGAAAACTTTTGCATAGGCCAGGATGATAGGATCTTTCGGATCGCTTATGTAGAAATCAGCAGTGCCGTTATAAGCATCGATAACGATCTTAACGGAATTTCGGATGTAGTTTTTTCCGCCGCGGCGCATCGGTTCTGAGTACGGAAAACGATCGGAAGTGGTGTAGCCATCGATCATCCAAAAAAGACGCCCGCCCTGGGCAATGACCAGGTAAGCATCGCGGTCAAAAGTGATAAACGGAGCAATTTTCTTGACCCGCTCCTGAATCTGGCGGTGGTAAATAATGCGGCTTGCACGGGCGATGTCTTCCGACAGTAGGATTCTTAGCGTTGCGTGGTGAGCTGAGAAAAGGACTTTGCGCCAAAACGAATCGATCGTAACTCCACCTCGGCCCTCATAGGTCGTGTAGATATTCTGGTCTCCGGAAGGATAGTCCAGCTCACGTGCCGTGGTTTTGGTAAAAACGTAATCGTTGGCGAGTTCCCCATAATAGATCTCAGGGCGCGTGATCTTCAACGATTCGACGGTGACTACGGGTGGGATGTCCTTGATGAAGAATTCGGGTAGCCCCTCCGGAGTGACTTGATTTACCGGCCCGAAGACCAGGCCGTAGCCGTGTGTATAGGTGAGATGCTCGTTGATCCAGATACGGCTTGGTAGGTGCTGGTGGGAAAGTTCGCGAGCCGACAGCATGGTTTGCCGGTAGGTGCCGTCAATCATGTAGCGGTCGTTATCAACGTCGACGAATTTGTAATAAGTGCGGATCTCTTGAAGTTGTGCGTAGGTGGCCAGAAGCGGCCGATGTTCCCAAAGTCGAATGTTTTTGATGGTCGATTCGTTGCGCTTCAGATCGGCGGCGGTCAGTTGTTCGTCGGCGGGAAAGTCCTTGCTCTCAATCTTATCCAGCCCATAGGCGAGGCGGGTAAATTTAATATTGCGCTCAATGAATGGCCTCTCGGCATCGACTTCGTTGGGCACGACCCGAAAGCGTTGGAGCAGAGAAGGGTAGAGATTAAGCCCGACGAGATGCGCGACGAGCAAAGCACCGATGCCGATTATGAGGTAGCGAAACCCAGTCCGGTAAACTTGAGTGAAGGATAGGGCAGCGGCAATCAACGATAGCAAAGCAAGAATGCGGAGCGCCGGTAAGTTGGCATAGACGTCGGTATAGCTCGCGCCAAAGGCCGCGCCCCGGGGCGAGTAGACCAGGTCGAACGATTCCAGAAGATAACCTCCAGCCTTCACCGCGAGAAGCAGACCCAAAAGGACGAAGAGATGGGCGCGGGCTCGCTCGGAAAGAAAAAGTCCTTGAGGACCGTATTGAATGCCGCGATAGAGGAAATAGACGGCGGCGGTAGCGACTGTGGTCAGCGCCAACGCAAACATCAGCCAATGGTAGGCAGCCTGATACATAGGCAACCGGAAGACGTAAAAACTGATATCGTAACCAAACAGAGGATCTGAGAGATCAAAAGAAATCGGATTCAGAAAAAGAGGCAAGCGCTCCCAATTTTCGGCACCTTGGGGTGCCGCGAGCAGGCCCAAGAAGAGGGATCCAGGAAGGAGCAAGCGTCGAAGCAACGGATCGATCAGATCCGTTGGAGGAAGCTCGATGACATTATCGGCACGCGAAAACTGAAACCCGGTAGGGGCGACGGCGGCAATCTTGAGATTAACGTACAGCAGCGCAGAGAGTAGCCCGCCGGACAGAATTCCCAAAATGAGCTTATACCCAAGACTCGTGGTAAAAAGCTGCGTATAGCCGACTTCCTGAAACCAGAGCCAGTCTACGTAAAGGGCAATTCCTTGTCGGAAAGAAAGGACCAAAAAAAGCAAGACAAGTAGTAGAAGGCCGGTGAATCCGCGCATCAGATCTCTTTCTGGAGAACGTTTTTCGATTGGATCAAGAAAGACCGCCTCGAATTTGTTTGGTTAACGCGGCGGGCAGGCGCATTCCAGGCACCTGGGGGAATCCCGTACCTCAAACATCGCAAAAAAAGAGGTGGCTTCAGTTGTTCACCCGAAAGCCACCTCTTGTGTGTGACAGTAAATTAGCGCGTCTAGTTACGCAACGGCTCCGACCTTCGGACGCCATTTGTCGAATCGGGCTTCAAGCTTGGTGAGCAGCTCCATCGCGACCATGCCAGTGATGGCGAAGATAAGCACGCCGACGAAAACCTTATCGGTTTGGAAGGTCGCGCCGGCGACGGTAATCATGAAACCGATTCCGGCGGTCGCCGCGTAAAGCTCGCCAACCATGACGCCGATCAGAGCCCGGCCGACGCCAAGCCTTAAGCCCGTAAGAATAAACGGAACCGTTGAAGGGAGAACGACGCTCCGGAATATTTGCCATTCGGAAGCGCCAAAGCTACGCGCTGCGGTCAAGAGATTGTACGGTGTGGTTTTTACCCCGTCCCGGCTGTTGATCAAGATTGGGAAAACAGCGCCTAAGAAAATAATGCCGACTTTGGACAGGATGCCGATCCCGAGCCAGATGATTACGAGGGGCAACAACGCAACGCGGGGAGTGGCGTTCATGGCGTTGACAAAGGGGTCAAAGATGTAGGACAGCTTTTTGTACCAACCCGTCGCTATCCCGAACGGAACACCGACGAGGACCGAGAGAAAATATCCCCAGGCGAACTCGATGCCGCTTACCCTAAGGTCGTTCCAAATCTCCCCTGAGGCGAATAGCTGCACTGCGGCCTTCCCTACGAGCGACGGTGCGCTCATGAACATGGGGTTGATGAGCCCCAGCGTGTTGCCCACCAATTCCCAGGCCGTTAAGAATATGATGACGGCCGACGTACCCAGGATTTTCTTTTCCTGGTTGAGATAAAACTTGTAGAGCGCAGAAGCCTCAGCGACCCTTACGTCTAATAATTGTTCTTCAGCGGCTTGTTCAGCCATAGATGTACCCTCCTGTTTTTATTCTGGCGAGGGGGGGAGCACTCCCATCCCCAGTCTCGCGAACCTGTAACAAAAGGGCCTGGTGTTGTCAATAGCAAAATTGCGGGGTTATTGACTTTTATTCTTGGAACATGAGCAGGATCTAAAATACCCCATTTCTTGAGTCTAATCTTGACAATCGTTTAGGTATTAAATATTTTGGGTCAAACGATTCTACCTAAAAAAAAGAGGAGACCGTAATGAAACTCCTGTTTGTCACGCCACCCATGGGAAATTGGGCACCCTGGGGTGACCGCCATATCGCGGTAAATTCCCTGCACTCGCAAGTTGCGGCTTTTATCCGCGAAAAGGAAGCTGCGGATGTTGCAGTCTTGGATTGCCGCGCCCTCGGCTTCGATGATGACCAAATGATAGACGAGGTCGGCCGGCGACGACCGGATGTGGTCTTCTTTGGTAGCGTGATTCCAGCTGCCGGTGGCGCAGCACAGCTCAACCGGTTTCACGCGGCTATGAAGCGAATCAAGGAATCTTATCCTAAGACGGTCACCGTCGGTGGTGGTTTGATGTATACTGCCGTTCCCCAGCAGATCATGAAAGATAATCCTCAACTTGATTTCGCCATCGTTGGCGTCTTCGGCGATAATGAATACACGTTGTGGGAGCTATTGGCGGAGCTCGACCGCCCGGCACCGAACTTCGACGGGATCAAAGGGCTTACCTATCGCAAGGGCGACGAAATTATACTTACTCCAGCCAGACCCTTGATTCAGAATCTCGATGAGCTTCCCATGCCGGCCTACGATCTCTTCCCGATGGATCGCTACTACGGCTATTCCGTCATTCCAAACTACAACGAAGCCGTCACCACCAGAGGTTGCGAAGGGGCCTGTCACTTTTGTTACGAGTGGTGGCTGGTTGACCCGCGCAGTCCACGTGACTTCAGCTCGCACCGCACCCGGAGCGGTAAAGCGGTGGCCGACGAGATGGAGTTGCTGAACAAGCAGTATGGTGTCAAGGCGCTCACGTTTATGGACGATGACTTCAACTCCGACCGGCAGAAGATGGTGGAGTTGGTTGACGAGCTGGAAAAAAGAAAGCTGGACATGAGTTGGTTCTGCCTGAGCCGAGCGCAAAATCTCATTCGCGACGCAGATTTGATCCCGCGGCTGCGAAAGGTTGGTCTCTATCAGGTGCTAGTCGGCATCGATGGCGGAACGGACGAAGAGATCGCCGAGGCGCGCAAAGGACC
>JAHKKJ010000167.1 GCA_020027655.1 Deltaproteobacteria bacterium
CCACCAAGTATAATCGCGTTGGAACACGAAGTTCGCAATCCCGACGTTTGCTATCGCACCGATGCTGCACACCAAGCAAAACGTGAACAATCCCATCAGAAATCTACGCCCGCGCAAGCGCATGTCACGGTAGGTTAAAATGTTATTCAAGCTAAAGTTAGATGTCATGGCGCTCAGCGTGGCGATTGTTTGGGCAACAGGAAACTGTAAACCAAGAAATTTGAAAGTTGTGGTTAAGGCGAGAAAGTGAACAACAACTCCGCTCAGTCCCACCAGGGAAAAAAGTATGAACCGAGCGGGTAGAATGTGGCCGAATTTTTTATCAACAACCAGCAGCAAATATTCCCAGACGACGGCCGAGTCGACCTTGCTTTCCCCCGCCGTGCGTTCCCGAAAGGTATAGGGCACTTCGACAAAACGCAGAGGTTCCGGCGACGAAGCGAACAAGTCGAGCAAGATCTTGTAACCTTCTCCAGACAGGCGCCGCACGATCCGTTGGAACGTATCGCGCCGAATCATAAAAAAACCGCTCATAGGGTCCGTTAGCCGCGGGGTGACAATGGTTCTGCTCAGGAGTGTGGCTAACCGGCTCATGGCCGCTCTTTGCGAATCCCATGCGCCGATACTGCCGCCAGCGCAGTAACGGCTTCCAATAACGATCTCTGTTTGACCGTTCCGTATTTGATCCAGCATCGTCGGTAGGATTGTCTCATCATGCTGTAGGTCCCCATCCATGACGGCGATCACCGGAGCACTGCTACTTAAGATTCCCTCGATAACGGCTTTCGAAAGACCACGGCGACCAATCCGTTGGTGACAACGAACGTACGGTTTCGACTGGGCTAACCTGCGCACAAAATCGGCTGTTCCGTCTGGCGAGTCATCGTCAATAAAGATGATCTCCCATTTGACGTTAGGCAAAGTTTTCTCTATACCGTCAATCAATTTGTCCACGTTGTCTTTTTCGTTAAACGTCGGGACAACTATGGAGAACTCTATAGGAAGCTGTTCGGAAACGTTGCGCATTTCGGAGTCCTCACGCATGCAAAACTCTATCATACTCCCGGCGATTCTGCTTTTATTCCACCTACCACCGTCAGCGCATTCGTCCGTGAGAAAGCATCTTAGCTCGTCAGCGATCTCCGTTAGGACTCGGTTTCTTGCAGGAAATAGCGCTCGTAGCAGGCGCGGATCCTGTCTCGTCTTGTCTCGTAGTCTCGCAGCAATTTCTGCCCCGCTTTGACAGCTCGCTTGTCGCGGGCTCCCCTGCTGCCCTTGTAATACCCCATGGCTTGCGCGATTCCCCCAAGTCTTCCAGGCTCCCGTTCGAAAGCATCGATGGACTGGTCCCGTTCCAGCCGCAGCCGATGGTCTAAGGTGCGTAGAAAAAGATAGCCATCGGCCAGTAGTTTGTATTCGCCTGTCTTCAAAATATTTAGCTCATTTAATGCTCTCAGCGCGTGCAGCGTTTCTCTGCGTCTCAACTCTGGATAGCGAAAACCATGCGTGAGTTGGAGCATTTGAGTCAGGAACTCGATATCAACCAATCCGCCACGCCCTTTTTTTAGATTGAAACGCGTTTCATCTTCGCCGGAGAGCTCGCGTTCCATGCGCATGCGCAGATGATGAATCTCGCCGATGCCTTCCGGCGTCAATCCTTTTCCGTAAGCAAAGCTTTCTGTGACCTTTTCAATTTGCTTCCCGAGCACCGGATCGCCGGCGACGAAACGAGCTTTGATCAGCGCTTGTCGTTCCCACAGCAGGGAACTGCTCTTGTGATACTCGCGGAAGGCGCCGAGTGAAGAGACCAAAGGTCCGGATTTGCCCGAGGGGCGGAGCTGCATGTCGATTTTGTATGCGATGCCTTCTTCCGTCGGCGCGGAGAGATAAGTAATGAGTTTTTGCCCGACACGAACATAATACTCATGAGCGCTTAGTTGACCTTGGGTGCCGCCGCGGCTCTGTGCGTCCTCGTGGGCATCATAGATGAAAACGAGGTCGAGGTCGGAATTATAATCGAGCTCTCTTCCTCCCATCTTCCCCATCCCCAGGACGGCGAATCTGCCCTTAGGGATTGCGCCGAATTTCTCGTTCAGCTCCTCGATGGCGAGCTGGACGGCACCCTCGAGGCAGGCTTCAGCAAGATTGGAGAGCTGGTTGAGCACCGGCTCGATTTCAATAGCTCCTCCCAGATCGTGCAGCCCGATACGAATGAACTCCTCGGTCTTATAGCGTCGCAGAGCGTTGAGCTTGGCTTCGAGATCGCTTTGCTCTCCTAAGCCCGTTCGCAACTCAGAAAGCATTTCATGTTTACGTTTCTTGACTCGCGTGAGATCAACCCGGATCAACGTGTCGATGATCTCAGGTCGATTCAAAAACAGGTCGGTCAAAAATTGGCTTTCTGCAAATAGCGTAATAAGCAGTCGCATGGTTGCCGGATTCTCTCCCAAAAGAGTGAGAAATCCGGTCCGTCCCCCGAGCCGGTGACTGAACTTCGACAGATTAAGCAGGGCTTGATCGGGCGCACTGGATTTTGCGATCTCGGTGATCAAAGCCGGCCCGAGGCTGCGCATGGCTTTGAGTCTCTTGGGACTCGGCGGGGCGTACACTTCCCCATCCCGCACGGCGAGAAGGTTCTCATAGGCCCTGCGAGGATCGGTAAAACCGACTTTTTCAAGTTCTCGAACGATGACTTCTTCTCGGTCAAGATCGTTCCAAATAGCCCCGACCTCTGATTCGCCTTCCTTGGTGATATCTTTCTGTGCGCTGTAAAAGAGCCGGTCGAAGCTGTTTCGTACGGTACTCGTATGCGCGCGATGGTCTTGCCAAAAAAGCTCCCGCTCGTTTTTCTTCTTGGTGCGTGAGTAACCGAGACGGCGTGCGAGCGCCCGTTCCTCATCCTCGCCTTCGGGAATCGAATGTGCGTGCGCCTCCTGGACTATCTGAACTTTGTGTTCCACCTGCCGGAGAAAGCGATAGGCGTCGCTGAGCTTTTCGCGGTCCCGTGCCGGAATAAACTTGTGCTGCGCAAGCTGCGCTAGTGCGCGCAACGTATTGGGCTCGCGTAGGTACGGTTCATAGCCCCCGTTGACCAACTGCATGGCCTGGGTAAAAAATTCTATTTCGCGAATGCCGCCATAACCGAGCTTGGTGTTTCTTTCTTTGCCGTCGGCGGTCAAGAGCTCATTTTCGATGCGCATCTTCATGTGTCGCAGCTCATCCACCGTCGTGTAATCAAGGTATCGGCGGTAGATGAACGGCTCAATTTCCTTCAGAAACTGAGCTCCAAGTTTCCGATCGCCCGCTACTGGTCTAGCCTTGATTAAGGCTGCCCGTTCCCAGCATTGGCCCCAGGATTCGTAGTAAAGCATGGCGGACCCTACCGATTGAACCAACGGTCCACTGGCTCCCATGGGACGAAGTCGGAGGTCGATACGGAAGACAAAACCATCCTCATTGACCTGTCCCATGGCATGAATGATTTTTTTGCCGATGTTTGTGAAAAATTCCCTTGATGTCGCTTTCCCTTTCCGGCCGCCTGAACTCTCGCCTTCATCTTCCTCGTAAAGAAAGATCACGTCGATATCCGAGCTAAAATTCAGCTCTCCGCCTCCTAGCTTTCCGATTCCAAGAATTACAAAACGGTTCGGCGCTTGCTTTCCCGGCAATAGTAAGGTGCCGAAGTCTTTCTCAACTTCAGCTCTACAGAATCGGTACGCGGCTTCCAAGGCGGCCTCGGCCAGAGCCGTTAGCTCTCTCACCGTCTCTTCCAGGCTCACTGAAGGGAGCAGATCTCGCGCGCCGATGCGGACATATTCCCACTGCTTGTGGCGACGCAGCGCGGCGCAAAAGTCATCGAGCGATTGCGATTCCTTAATCTGCGGTATCAGCTCAGCAAGATGCTCAGCGACCGACTTCTGGGGGATCTTGATCTGACGAAGGAACAGCTCCGGCCAGTTCTTCCCGTGGCGAATCAAAACGTCACTGAGATAACTGCTGCTACCAATCAAGCGGATTAGCGCGGGCACCTGGCCGGCCGAGACTTTGTTCAGCGCCTTGGCGCCACCCTGTTCGAGAAGTCGAAGAAGATGGTTTCGAGCCAACGAAGGCGAAGGGGTTTCTCTAAATAACCGTTCGATTTTCTGTCTTTGTGTAGCAACAGAAATGACCTTGGAAAGTCCGATCATGGGTTCATACCTATTCCGAAGGAAAACCCCTCAAGGTAACCGTGTTATTGCCGAAGGTACGGGAAAAGTTACCATTCGAACGACTAATCCCGTCTATTTGCAGTTCGTCAGAACAATTCTTTCACCAATTTAGCACCTTGCTTAAGTGAAGGTCCATCTCCATGATCGAGTCGTGCAGGTCATCCCTTAAATCCATCGATGCATTGCCTGCGGTTGACAGGGTTTGGTGGCCGTAAAATAAGGCCGCTACAATTGTCTTATCCGGCGGACGTGGTGATGAAGTGAACCTTCGACCGTCTACTTTGGATACAGCGGTGGTACTAATCGATACAGGGTAATAGGAAAAAGGCTACGGTCATTCCTCGTCTCTAACAGCCTTTGAAGCTGCTTCGGGCAACAAGCTCCTTTAATTCAAGAGAATTATTCTTGCTCGGCTCTTCCTTAGCTTGGCGGCATATGGTTTGCTCTGGTATTAGGTTATTACGTCTAACTCCGTGGGGAGGGTAATCCGATGAAAAAGTCTTTCTTGGCGGTCACACTGCTGGCTTTGCTCGTCTTGGGCACCCGCGACCTTCAGGCGCAGGCATATAGCCCTTACTACTACAATCCATATTGGGATGCTCAGTATCAGCAATATCAGCAGTATTTGCAGTGGCAGCAATATTTGGCGTATTTGCAACAATATGATCCGTACTATGAGCTGCATGTGATGCACTACCAGCTATATCTGCCCCCGTACCCGTCGTATCAACTATATCAACCCTGCTGCTATGCGGGGGGTGTTATCGTCCCAGATTGGTCCGCGACGATCAGTCCACAGCCGCGACCGGTTATGAATCCCAAATTGCGAGCGTTTACTGGCCCTCGGTCGCAATCGGCTGTCGCTCCGCTACCGCGAGCCGCCGCTCCACTCCCAGGGGCGGCCAGTACTGGAAGAAGGTAAACACGTCAAGGCAGGTTTCGCCGAAAAACTCTATTTGCAGGCTGTTATGCCAATACAGCTCCTGTTCGTTGTCCTGGCGGTCTTGTTCGCCCAGAGTGCTTTGGCCCAACAGTTTTACAAGTGGAAGGACCAAAAAGGCCAGTGGCACTATTCGGATTTCCCGCCATCCGGAGTCACGGTGGAGAAACTGGGAACCGGTGATACTCCTCAAACATTGGAGGTACAACCGTCCGTTTCCTCCACCGGTGAGCAAAGAAAAACGGAAGATAGTTCGGGTCGTTCGACCCAAGGCGCGTCAAATGTTGACCTATTGAGGCCAGCCAGCAGACGATTGCTGGTGTTTCCTCCATCTGACCCAAGTAAACCTCTCTCTGAGTGGATACCGGTGGAATCCTTCGATAGCGTCGGAGAGTGCATTAGGGCTAGAGCCTCACAGATTGCCGCTTTAGTGGCGACGGACACGGACGATATTAGAATAAGCAAGAGTCGTTGCATTTCGCTAGCCGAATTCCAGCCTTCTAAAAAAGCCAATGTGATTGTGGCCGCCACAAGTTTAGGGCCCGACCCGGGAGGATTTAGCACCTGGGTCCTTTACGGCAGGGTATTTAACGGTGGGCAGACCACAGCGCAGAACGTTGTGGTGAGATACCGGGTTCGGGATGCCAGAGGGATTATCTATGGGAATGGAGAGATTCTCCCGGCTCCGCAGGATATCCCGCCATTAACGTTTGCCGAGTATCGTGGGCAGATTGTCGGCTCAGCAGGTGGGAGCGATCGCTGGGTCGAAACGGAAGCTCGTTGGTTAAAGGATTAAGTGGGCACATTTCTTGAGCGCGCTGGAGGTTGGAATAAATTTTTTCCGTCTCATTTAATTGATGCGTCATTTTGGATCTTGACTTGAAGTAGAACCTGTTTGACAGCCCTTGGTAATGTGATATTTGTGCCTTCGTCACAAGCCTCCCCCCGTCATTGAGAAGGCTTCCAGTGTGATGTGAGGCCAAACAGAGGAACGCGAACCGTTCCTCGGAGGGAGAAAATGCACGAAAGAGTTTTAAGGCCAGCCGCTCTGGCGCTTCAGGCCAGAGTGTGCTGGCCTTTTTTTGCTCCCTAAGACCACGCTACAAGGCGCGTGACTCCGTCGAATCGCGACGCCAAGTCCATCAGGTGCATTAGCAATGCATTGGTTTTCCGTATCGCCCAAAGTGAGGGAGTCTCAACAAATTCAAAGGAGGTGTTTTATGCCTAGAGGAGTTATTTTAGTAGATTGGACCGATCAAGGCCGACGGGCCATCAAAGACTCGCCTGATCGAGCCGAGGCGGCCAAAGCCGAGGCGACGAAACTGGGCATCCAGGTCAAAGACATCTTCTATACCCCAGGCGGACCCCATGATGCGGCAATTGTCATCGAAGCGGAAGGTCCTGAGCCGATCAACAAGTTTATGGCGAGCGTCCAGTCGTTAGGCAACGTGAAATTGAAATTTATCCGCGCGTTCTCAATCGAGGAGATGCGCAAGATGGTCTAATGACTCATCGAGTAGGCGGCAAGCTGAGCAGTTTGCAGCATCGCCAAAAGAGGGCCCTAGCTACTCACGAGTGAGAGACGGCGGAGAAAGAGAGTAAGAGAGAGTTAGGCGGATGCCATAAAAGAAAGAAGGAGGTTTTATGCCTAAGTTTTTAATCCAAGCTACTTTCAACCAAGAGGCCGCAAAGCGACTTATCGAGGATGGCGGCACCAAGAGAGCGGCTGCTGTTCAAGAACTCCTTAAACAGCAGGAAGCGCGTTTAGAGAGTTTGTATTTTAGTCCACAGAACGATGGGCCTGATGCTTTCGGCATAGTCGAGGTGCCAGTAGGTGGAGCCGACGCGCTTGGGGTTATCGCTTTAGCTGGCAGGACTGCGGGCATTACGTTAACCGCCAGGCGAATATTTACTCCGGAAGAGTTGGATAAGGTAGCGGCAAAGAGCAAGGGCGTTCCTGTGCCGGGGAAATAAGTTTCAGGCTCGCAGATTCTTCCGGGAGGAAATAATTCTTCGCCGGGTGGCTCTAGGATGCGGCGCGTGGAGTCAGCGCGCCGCCTAGAGCCCGATGTTGAGCGTTATTGTTGTGCC
>JAHKKJ010000730.1 GCA_020027655.1 Deltaproteobacteria bacterium
AGTAGTACCCGACTGTGCCGACGCGACGGGCGATATCGTAGAGTTCCTCGCGCACCCCCCAAATGTCCATGTAAATGATCACGGCCGGAAAGGGTCCGTGCTCTTCGGGGTGCGTGACAAACGCCTCCATTACTCCTTCGGCAGTCTTGATCTCGACGAATTGTTCTTGCATCTGGACGCTTCAGGGGTTTTTGCAAGCGCAGCCACAAAAACCCACGCCAAGGTTTATATATGCAAAAGGCCCGGCACCGCGCAAACGAGACGCGAAGCATCAGCCCAAGGCATCCGAGCTTCTCCTGTTGACTATCCTGCTTTCATTCGGCGAATCGGGGCGCGATGATCGGAGCTTTTTTTTCTTGACTCCAACGACGCACATCGACTAGCTTCCGACATGGAAGTGGTGGCGCCTGGTTATCCACATCATGTGACCCAAAGGGACGTGGGCTCACCTCTATACTCGTAAGGCTAACGATCGTAGCACGGATCTCGGAGACATTGCGCCGCAGTTTAAGCTCTGCGCTGCCAAAATTCGAGCGTGGTCGCGTGATGACAAATCACAGGGAGCTGATCGTGGTTTTGAGTTCCAGGAAGGAAACACCCGATGTTCCAGCTTATCAATGGCTGTATAGAATGTGCAGAATGTCGAAATGAGATTCTATATACCGACGAATTCAATTGTTCTTACTGTGGCGCCAGCCTCTGTGATAATTGTCTTTTTTCCCATGAAGACGAATGTTCTCTGTCGCTCTTAGTTGGATAGCCGGCCGTCGTTGGGGGCGGTGGGAAGTGGGTAGGTCCGAATCGTTGCAGCGGAGTGACTGAGACTTTTTCTTTCACAAGAATTGAATTCTCAGGAAGGCGGAGATCAGGGATTCTGGACGTCCTTGCCGGCTTCGTAGCCCTCCTCGTAGCCGCGCTTTTTGCCTTCTTCGTAGCGCTCTTTATCGCGCTCCTTCTGGGCCTCCTCGTAGCCCTGCGAGTATCCTTCGGAGTATCCACGATCGTAAGCGTCTCTCGGAGCCGGAGGCGGCGATGGTGGCACGGAATAGGACGAGTAATAAGAATAGGCGGGTGGATAATAGTTTAGATAGTAAGGATAGTAAGCGTACCGCGGAGGATAATAATAAATGTATGGCCCCGGGTAGTAGTAGGACCGAGGATAGAAGGCCCGATTCAGAACGATTCCGGTCGCTACGCCGCCAACGAATCCGGCGGCTACAGCGCGCCCCGGAAAACCGGATCTGACGACAACGGCGCGGCCGGCAAAACCGGGTCTGACGACAACGGCTCTACCCCGCGACCAGGCGAAAGACGAGCTGGGGACGGCGATCAGTGCGATCAATACGATCATTCTGATGGCTTTCATAGCTTTCTCCCACCGATGAACCGTCTTAAATTCATCACATCTTTTCGGCGAAGACAAGACAGGTGAGCTGGCGGGTAAGATTTGTCCAGTCGAGCCTCTTTGCGTATTTCGCCCGTCACACCAACTCCAAATCCGCCCAGACTCCGACGTGATCTGAAGGCCAAAGAGTGGGATTATCTCGGGCGGGCTTGTTAAAGGAAAGACCTGAAGTGCGGACTTTAATCGATTCTGTAACCCAGATGTAGTCGATGCAGCGATCGAATCGCTCCCATTCGGGATGGGTGGGGCTGCCGCCGGGTTCCTGCAGCGGTGAGAACGCGGTCGCTTGGGTTTGAGTCGGACGGAACGCGGCGGACATGAGCCGGATCGACGGCTGGTCCGGCGCCGCATTGAAGTCGCCGCAGACGACGGAGAAGTCCGCGTCGTCTCGGGTTCGCATCCAGTCCAAGAGTTGTCGCGCTTGATATTGCCGCGCAGCATCTTCCACCCGAGCGGCGATTAGATGAGTGACGTACACGTCAAGGAGTCGTCCGTCGATCTCAAAGCGGGCCACGAGCGCGACACAGTTATGGGAGCGGTAGTCAAGGTTTGCGGTTTCGATGACTGGGTAACGCGTGAGCAACCCCTCGGCCTGAGTAGGCGAGTCATCGCCGACTTTGGACTGCTGCAGCAGGGTATATCTTACATGCAGCCGTTTCGCGGCGGCGCGCTGAAGCCAACGGCCGGTTTGCTCCGGTACATGAATCTCGTTGAGCGCTAGCATATCGGGTTTCAGCTCGCCCAACTGCTGGACGATGAGCTCCCGGCGGGCTTCCCAACATTTATGATTTTGCTCGAGGTTTAGGGTCGCGATGCGAAGGATCATGTCTGAGTCTAGCCCTTAATGACGGGAAGCTCAAAAGATTTGAGGGTGGCTGCATTAATGAGGATAAGAAAGCGGAAGGGTCTGTCGAACTCGAGAAAGGCTAGAAGGTGACCATCAAGTTTAGCGTTTGTAATTTTCGCTGCCCCAGATTTCCTTTAAGAAGCCACTTTTCTCGAGGTTGAAGACAAAGCTGTTGTCGTAAATATCTTCGGGTTTTCTCCTGATGACCGTTCCACTTTCACGGGCAAGCTCCACGGCGTCGGCGACCGATTTCCCGGGCACCACCATCGTTCGGTCGACGATTTCCTTGGCATAGACATTATAAGATGACTGGAGCGCCTCTTCGTCCTTGGTCCGCATCGCCTTGGCGATGGCGGCTTTGGCTTTGTCGGGATTTTTCTCGACGAAATGAACGATTTCGGCGAAGGCCGCAGTCGCCCGTTGGACGATTTCGGGGCGGTCGCGCAGCATCTTGTAACTGGTATGCAGCGAACTGTAGATAAACGGCAGGTCCAGATCAATCAGGCGATAGAGCACGTTGTAGCCTTCGTTCTTGGCGCGGACATCCAGAGGCGGCGTGATTATAACCGCCTGTACCACGCCCGCCGCCATTGCCTGATAACGCTCACCCTGGCTGCCGCCGATGGGCCGGATCGTCACCGCGTCCGGAGGCATGCCGAATTTTTTCACCACTGCGCGCGAGAGCCGGTCACTCAG
>JAHKKJ010000168.1 GCA_020027655.1 Deltaproteobacteria bacterium
ATCATCGTGCTCGCTCAAAAAGCGCGTGTGAGTTAGCGAGGATCTCCCGCGTCGCAGACGACTATATCGTGTCGATTAGCCAGGTGACTGCGTTGAACACCGCGACTTTCAAATCCTGGCTGCTTAGCGAATCGCTCAAGACCCCCAATATCCTGGATCTCTCTGATATCGGATTTAACTATTGCTATTTGGAAACGGTTTGACATACGCTTGCGCCATGGCTAGCGTTGCGGAAATCGTTCCGGGTTGTATGATTTTCCAGGTTGGGAATCTTTATCTTGAAGATTATGTCGCTGGCTTTGCACACGAACCGAGAGAGTGACCGGAATTATCACCGGCTTGGGAACGAAAATGCTGTTCCAACGGAAATAGCCAATTACTGGGTATGATAGTCAACCTGACTATTCTTTTGGGAGGAACTAACCATGAACTTTAAGACCGTCGCACTGCTCCATCCAGGGAATATGGGCACGACTATTGGAGCGGCTGCCGCCACGAGCGGCGCTCGGGTCATCTGGGCTTCGCACCAACGCAGTCAAGCAACCCAAGAACGGGCTAAGCGGGCAGGCCTAGTCGACGTGAAAAATCTCACCGACGCAGTTCGAGAGAGCGAAGTCATTATTTCCGTCTGCCCGCCGCACGCCGCTCTGGACCTCGCCCGGAAAGTAGCGGAACACAACTTCAAAGGCGTTTACGTTGACGCTAACGCAATCTCGCGGGCGACGGCCGAGGAAATCGGGCGGACAGTAACCAAAGGCGGAGCAAGTTTCGTGGATGGGGGAATCATTGGCTCTCCCGTCAAACAAGCGGGAACGACCCGGCTTTATCTCTCGGGGAACCGGGCACCGGAAGTGGCAGAGCTCTTTTCTGCAAGCATGCTCAATGCCAGGGCCATTGGTCCAAACCCGGGCGCCGCCTCCGCACTCAAGGTCGTCTATGCGGCCTGGACTAAATGCACCGATGGATTAGTGCTGGCGATCCGCGCGCTGGCGGCCATCGAAGGAGTTGACCAGGCTCTTAGCGAGGAATGGAGCATCTCCCAACCGGACCTCACGCGAAAAAGCATGCGGGCCGCGGCGGTGGCAGCGCCCAAAGCGTGGCGCTACGTGGGTGAGATGAAAGAGATCGCCGAAAGCTTCGCGGCAGCCGGATTGACGCCCGGCTTTCACGACGCCGCTGCCGATATCTGGCAGCGACTTGCACCTTTCAAAGATCGCACGGATCCGCCCCCGACGCTGGAGGCCGTCATCGATGCCCTTTGCGCGTCATGCAACAAACTTCGATAAGCTTTGGTCAGCATCTTTATGGAAGCAGGTTGCTGAAAACTCTCGCAGGCTGCGAGGCGATTGCAACAATCGAGGATTGAGAATAGAGGATCGATGATCGCCATCTTCTATCCTCTATCTTCGATCCTCAATCATTTCGATACGTCTTTTTCAGCAGCCTGCCAGTCAGTCGCGGGCCCGCCCCACCAGAGGACGAATGCCGACGACGCTAAAGAACAGCTCGTGGATGGCAACTTCATGCGCCGGTCTGACCTCGCGAAAAGAGCGCGAGAGCAACAGGTAGAAGAAAAGCCGGCAGAAGCAGGAAAGAGCGAAAAGGCTGAGCAGACTATAGCCGAAAAGCGGCGGCAACCGTGAAGCAAGAAAACCTCCCAAGGAAGAGCCGAGAAAAAGCGCCACGCCGTTGATGAGATTAAAATACGCGATGCAACGAACACGCTTTTGTGGCGTGACAGCGTCGTAGATGAAATTTGCGGCGCTGAGCGTAACCCCACTCCAGGAAAAGCCGCCCCATATCTGGACCAGCATCAGGTACGCGGGATCCCGCGACAAAAGCCAAAAAGCCGGGATCAGAGCGGCAAAAAAGGAACTTAGCCGGAGGACTCTTACGTTGCCGACCAGATCAGCGTGTTTTCCCCAGAGCGGCAGGGCAACCAGAGAAGCGAATGAAGAGCAGACCTGCAGCGCCATATAGGTGAGATAGTTCAATTGCAGGTCGCGCAGCATGAAGACGGCGAAGAATGGCGCCGACAGGTAAGTAGCAAAAGTCAGACAGGCGCTAAAAACGACGAACTTTAGAAAGTTGCTCTCTCTAAAACGGGCGACAAACATGAGGAAAGTAAAATCGCTGGCGGGATCTCTTCGGTGCGGTGGCTCATCCATCTGATTGATAAAATAAGCCGACCCGTAGCGCGCTAGAGCTGCCAAAGAAAAAATAATAAAAAACCCGGCGCTGTACGAAACTTCCCGAAATAAATAGAGTATCAGCCCCGACATGATCACACTGCCAAGGGCCACGGCGCCTACGGTCCTGTTGCGCCATCCGAAGTATCGCCCTCTCTTGCTGGAAGGAATATAGTCGCTCATCAAGCTGCCCCATGCCGGGCCCGCCAGGCCGCCACACAGAGCCGCAAAAATCAGCAGAACGAGCAGAAACTCCACCCGGTTGGGCATTTCGAGCCCGGGCAAGATTGCGATGCAAAGAATCAACGAAGCTTGAGAAAAGACCAGACGCACCAACAATTTAAGCCGGCCGCCGACCCAGTAAATGACGCGCACGGCGAAAAGCTGCGACAGGGACGACAGGAGATTCGGCAGAGCAGTGATCAAGCCCACCTGCTGCACCGTGGCGCCTAAGAAAAGCGCCAGCGGCGTCGCGTAATGATCGGTAACGCCGCCCATGAAGGAGGCAAAAATGCCGTCCTTGAACGAAGACCGAAGGCTCTCCCGAACGTGTACTTTCCTTCGCCGCATGACTGTCTGGAAAAAGCAAAATTGTGAGGTATTTTCGATGAGATTACCAGTGTTGATTTTGAAATGATTTCTCCGCTTAAATTGCTCCTTCTCTCCAAAAGATGGAGTTTTCCATAGACCTTGTGCGGTTGAACCCTGTCACCATATAGGTTACAGTTGGACTAGTGATTCTCGGCTTCAAGCACAAAGGTTTGGAGCGGTTTTTTATCGCGGAACCAAGGCCGGGGTTCACGCCCAACACACCGACCGGCTGCGTTTGATTTTGGGTCGGCTCAACGTGGCTACGGCTCCAAGGGATATGAATCTGCCAGGTCTCGGGTTGCACGAATTGAAAGGCGATCGGAAAGGTACTTGGGCGGTAAGGATCAGCGGAAATTGGCGGATTACGTTCCGCTTTGTTGAGAAAAACGTCGACGCTGTAAATTATGAAGACTACCATTGAGTGAAATGAGATGATGTTGATGCACAATCCTCCCCATCCCGGCGAAGTACTCCGCAAGCTCTGCTTGGAACCATTAGGTTTAAGTGTAACAGAAGCGGCTAAGGCGCTTAATGTGAGCCGAAAGACTTTGTCCGCCATACTTAATGGTCGCGCCGGGATCAGCCCCGAAATGGCGGTGCGCCTATCGATAGCTTTTGATACAACGGCAGAAAGCTGGCTTAGCCAGCAGCTCCAATACGATCTATGGCACGCGGAGCGACGCCGCAGCAAGTTACGGGTGGCTCGACTATCGGCGGCTTAGCCCGTTTATCCCTCCGGCTCAAGGGAAAAACTAGCAGACCGACGGCTGCGGAGAAAATGGCATCGAACGCGAGCTGTTTCTAACGCGAGAGCGAATACTTCTTAGTTGCCCTTGCCATAGACTCTATCAATAAACCCTTCCTTCTCGATCTCACGAACGATACTGTCGTCGATCAGGCTGTCCACGGTTACCTTGGCGCCAGGGCTTTGTTTCAACGCTTCATCGAATTGGATTTTCATCCCTTCTCGGGTGGTATAAGGGACGCGCTCCAGGATTTTGACCGTCGATGCGTACGACGCATCCAAGTAGGCTTTGTTCGCGCCGCGGAGATATTTTGCCACGATCTTTTGCGTGGCTTCCTTATTATTTTTGAAGAAATGGGCGGTCTCAATCAGCGCCATCACCGTCCTCTTCACAATCGGTCGTCTCTTGGCTAGGAAACTCTTGGTGGTCACTGCACAGATGAATGGCAACGGGTACGGTTTGGGCAGATCGCCCATGTCGGCTAGAATCCGGTGCGGTAGCCCGCCGGGAATGAGGTTAACGTTTCCCGGAGGAGAGGGAAATCCGGCGATGACTCCGCGGCTAAAGCCCGCCGCGCGCTCGGCAGCGCCCCCGACCTGGAGAATTTTCACGTCTTCCATCGGCCTTAGGCCCAGTCCCTTGATCAACTCGCGCGCCGCCACGTCGGACACGCTTCCGAAGCGGCTGATGCCGATGGACTTTCCTTTTAGGTCTTCGGCGGATTTGACGCTGTCAAGCACGACCAGCTCGTAGGCAAGAACGTTGATAAAGCAAGCTACGCTTACCGTGTCCGCGCCGCGTACCACCGCATTGGCCACGCCGCTTCCCGCGGCATTACCAACCTGAACGTCTTGGGAGACGATGGCGGCGACGCCCACGGTGGTGCTCCCGATGTAGACGACTTCCGCATCCAAACCATGTTTTTTGTAAAAGCCCGCATCGTCAGCCACGGTCCAGATCGAGTTCAAAGTGTCTGTGGAGCTGTAGGCAATACGAATCTTCTCCTGAGCCTCTCCCGTCGCCAACTGGACTACGATCAGGGAAACCCCAACGATCAGGACCCGACAATAATGTCTCCAAGCTCTGCACATAAAGCCCCCTTTCACTGGACCATCTAACTAAACTTTTCTTCCAAATTCGTCAACGCCTTACCCGATCCTATGAACCGCGCTGAAAAAACTTGACATAATGTTTTGGCGGCACAACAATCACGCAGTAGCCCAGCCGGCTACTTGTTCTTGCTTGAGATGCTCGATGTAACGGTTCATTAATGCAGCGCGAAGAAGAACTCATTGGCACGCCGACCTGGTGTATGTGGCGGGCGACAGACCAGCAAATAAAGGCAGACTTGGTTCATTGGCCGAACGCATCAAAGTCCTAAGGGCCGCTAAAGGGCGTCTCGTGAAAAGAATCGGCCTGGCGCTGTTGTGTTTTCTTCCCTGGGGATGTGTTGCTCTCTCCCCAAACGGTCATGATGTGCTCACCTATGGGGTCCATGATGTGCCCCGCTACGGGATTTTTGAGCAATCGTTCACGCATTCCGGGAGCTACGGAAACCCGTACACCGACGTTACGGCGACGGCGATCTTTATTGAGCCCGACGGCCGCAGTCGATCGATTCCGCTCTTTTGGGACGGAGGAACTAAGTGGAAGGTCCGTTTCTCTCCGGATGTTTTGGGAGACTGGACTTGGTCGGTAAGCTCCAGCGATTCAGGTCTGAATGGGGCGAGCGGCTCTTTCAGCTGTGTGCCCTCCTCCAACCGCGGCGGGATCATGCCAATGGCCGGATATCCCTATCACTTTCAGTATCAAGACGGCACTCCTTATTGGCTCTTCGGCGACACGCAATGGGAAGCCTTTGCGGACGACCCCGGCCGGAACTTAAATCACAATAGCATGATCCACTACTTCGACGTCCGGGCCGCTCAGGGATTTAATTATGTTCACAGCCAGCTCTTTGGGCAGGTGAGGGCCTCAAACGGCGGCTCGGATGGCAAACTTAATCCGGCCTTTTACGACTACAAGGCGGAAACAATCAATCCGGCCTACTTCCAGTGATTCTCGCGTTGTACACGCCAATGACCGCGGAATTACCCTAGGCATCATCCCCACCGAGAGCCACAGCGCTCTTGCGGAGAATTTGCTTAACTCCTGGGGCGAGTTTCCCAATGAAGCGGCTCGTTTGCGATACGCCCGTTATGTTGTTGCCCGCTACAGCGCCTACAACGTCGCGTTTATTGTTACGACGGAATGGAATGGAGGAGCACCGTATACATGGGAAGCGATGACTGCCGTTGGCGCCTACTTTGATGCGATCGGCTGGGAGATGAGCAAGAACGATCCTCATAAACGGATGTTGGGCATCCATGAAACCCAACAGCAGACGAACCAAGCGTGGTTCTATGGCGATCCTTACGGGAAGTGGACCACCTTCGGAGACTACAAGCAGTGGTATGGTTATTTTGATGGGACGCAGGAGGCGACACCCGACTCTCGGAGAGATCTTCACAATTCGCTATTGCGGCCTCGTTTTGGCAACCCCAACAACCCTAACAAACCGGCTATTAACGGCGAGGACGCTTATTATCTTCGCGACAGCAACCAAGACGGCATTGTGGACAAGCAAAATTCTCACAACCGGACAGATTTCCGCAGAGCCTCCTGGGTGCTGGCTATGGCCGGTGGCTACTTTGTGACCGGCTTTGCTTCGACTTACTATGGCGGATGGTCCGGACGGGGAGTGGCCTTCGATCCGGATGATCCCAGGAACGACATTGTAATCGGGGACCTTCAACACCTGAAGAATTTTTTTACTTCGCTTCCGTGGTGGAGGTTGGATCCGCATGACAAGCTCGTGACCGCAAACTACGGCTACTGCGTCGCCGATATCGGACGGACTTATGTGGTTTATGCCGAGGAATCCAACGCCGTGTCCCTGGACTTGGGCGGGGCGTCAGCAGGCACCTACAGCGTGACGCTCTATGATCCGCGGACCGGAAGCTCTACCAGTCTACCCGACTATAGCGGGTCCGGTCCCCTGACCCTCACCCCTCCCGATACTCAAGATTGGATCTTCGTGGTAACCCTAGGAGGCATGCATACGGGGTCCTCCTCTCTCACGACGAGTTCCTCGGTCTCCGCCGGAGATACAGCACCGTGAACTGGACGGCGGCGTCAGGACCGGCGCACACCGCTAATTTTATTGACTCCTAGTTCCGCTATCGACTACCTTACGTGAGCGTCATGGTTGCGTAACGAAATGAGTCTTGTGGTGAGTCATGGTCCAACGTGAATATGAATTCAACTACGGAGAGCCAGGTTGCCGGTGGCCCGGTGAAGATGAAAAGCCGGGAAAAAATAGGTCAACGAAAATAGTACCGGGCCTAGGGATGAAGAAGGTTACCGCTGCAAAAGGGAACCAAGACTTTCACTCGACCTGAAGTTCAACGACGGCAGTCACTATCGGCGTTACGGGGTAATTTAGTGTCTTTCCGTTCCCTCCTCTTAGGGAAACGTTTTGCGACGGCGAAGAAGGGTCACCGCGCGCACGGGAGTATATCGACTTTCAGTTCCCTCCTGCCGCGCCCAAGTCCAGCTTGCGACAGCTCTTTAAAGGTAACAATGAAGTACGGCAGGTAGTCTTTGATCTTTCCAGCCAGCACCAGGTCAAAAAACAATCGCTCGCCGGGTAGATAAG
>JAHKKJ010000731.1 GCA_020027655.1 Deltaproteobacteria bacterium
TCCTGGAACTAAAGTTTGCAAAATAATCAGCGAGCGTCCCACGGTCATACCCGCGAAAGCATTTCCTGAGCGGCGTCGAAGGGCGGTATTCAGAAGTTTTGATTTTCCTGGATTCCGGTCGCGCTACCCCGGACTGTGATCCGGGGTTGCCTGGAATGACGCCCAAATTATTCAACGGATTTCGGGAACACCACACTAGCCTCACGCTGCTTCACACGCGCAGGTTCTCGATTGTTTACCTCCTTCAGTGCGGCGGGAGGGACTCCGCGCCGGCAATTTTTTTGAACAGCTCAATCACCTCCGGCTCACGCGGGATTTCTTTGATCACCTTTTCATGGCGTCGGCTCCGGACCGGTGAGTTTCTTGTATTCTTTGTGAAATTCAGGATCCGTATAGGTTTTGCGAAAGGCTTCCTGAAGAATTTCGACACGCTCTTTAGGCGTTCCGGGGGGAAGGAAGGAGGGTGCGCCGGCAACCCGGAAAGCACGCTGGAGAATGATCAACTTGCGATCTTTATCCGACCTGGAGAGGCTCTCGAGTTCGGGAAGGTGGCTAAACTGCGGATGCTTTTCGCCCTTGGGAATATTAATGATCGTGTGAAAATCCACCACGCCTCCTTTGAGCCATTCCGGGGTTAGGATAATGCCGTCGGCTCCAGACGAGCGGGCATCGATCTCGCCGCGCAACAGCGCCGGATCGAGCTCAGCGCCTCCATAGCCGGTGACAAATTTTGGGTCTTTGAGACCGAGAACATAGCTAAACAGGCGGCCCTCAATATAAGTAGAGAAACCCACGGATTGCCCTCCGACCCTGATTCCAGAGGCGGCCCGAAGTTTTGCTAGGCTATCGAAACTGGCCTGTTTGCGGGTGAAAAAGACTGGATGATAGACGCTATAGGGGGAACCCAGATAGAAAAACTTGTCGATGTTGTACAGGACTCCCGACTCTCCGAGTAATTCAAGCTGAACCATGCTGGAGCCGGCGTTGCCGATCGTGAGCCCGTCAGGACGGGACGATCTAAAGACATGATTCGCGGCCTTTCGTCCTCCGCCTCCAGGCATGTACTCGCTAATCACCGTTGGATTCCCCGGAATATGTTTCTGCAAGAAGGGCATCATAGCCTTTACCCGCAGGTCTCCCGACCCTCCCGGATCTCTGCCTTGTATAATCGTGATGGTCTTTCCCCGATAAAAGTCGGCCTGTGAAAAAAGCGGATCAGGGGGAACTGTCAGGTAGGTAAAAAAAGCAACCAAGAATGCAGGAATCGAATACTTTGATCCCATTGCAGACATCCTTTCAGTGCGGGTAAAAGGGATCCGCGCGCGCAATCTTATATCGCCCTAGTGTACAACAGCAAGCGTAGCGACAGGAAAGGTTGCTAAGAAGCAATAATCCCGACGCCCAGCTTCGAATCAGCTGAACAAAATGAGTCAACATTGACGCGGTCGCAGATTACCCGTGACAATGCGGGATTGCAAAGACTTGGTTCTCGATCTACTCATACAGGCGTCCGGCCTAAAACACTACCCGGTGGCGGGATTTGAACGATTTTGCCATAATGTGATTATCGGGTTGAAGGTCAAGGCAAGGGAGATCTCCATGACAACGAAAGAAAGCTCAGTGGAACTCGAACTCAAGCTAAAACTGCCGGACTCTTTGGTGCGCGAAGCTCAAGCGAGTGGTTTGCTCACATCGCAAGCATTAGAAGCACTGCTCCGAGAGGAAGTGCAGCGCCGGCGCGTTGGTCAATTGTTTGATGCCGCGGATCGTTTGGCTGCCCTCCCGCCTCTCACCGAGACCGAAGTCGAAGCAGAAATTCAGGCAGCGCGCGCTGAGAGACGATCCTCCCGTGCGAGTGGTCGCTGATACAAACACAGTTGTCTCTGGCCTGCTGTGGCGTGGAAATCCTCGTCAGGTGATGGAGGCGGCGCGTAGCGGGACCTTACAGCTATACACTACCCCTAGTCTCCTTGCAGAAATTGAAGACGTCCTACAACGTCCGAAGTTCGCACACCGACTTTCCCTTGCCGGCGTTACTGCGCGCAATTTGGTAATGGGCTACGCAGCCCTCGCGAGATTGATCGAACCTGCCGTGATTGAACCAGTCATTCTCCCAGACCCTGATGATGATGCGGTTTTGGCCTGTGCAGTCGCGGCCCAAGCGGAGGCAATCGTAAGCGGAGACGCCCACTTGCTTGACTTGAAGCAATACGTGGGCATTCCCATTCTAACAGCCGCTCAACTCCTGACACGAATAGAACACGCCTAGATCGTCAACGATCTACTCGCTTGCTTGGGTTGGCGATGGTAAACCTCGGTCTTGTGACCTGGAAGAAAAGATTGTCAATCGGTCGTTGCTGTCAAGATTGTAGTGAATGTGCCTGCTAATGGGTGACCCCAATTATGACACCATTAACGACCTGCTATAGTTCCTCTTGGTTTTGGCGAAAATCCCGCAGATCGGTGAGCTTTCTGTTCAATAGGTTATCAAGTTCCATGGGTTCCATTAGATCCCTATCAGCTTAGTGCATAACGTCGCCGCTTCAGCCGCGGCGGCTCATGATTCCACCGGTCGCCGACGGCTGCAAGCGGTGGTTAGGCGGCGTGTTCATGCACGAACGAACCAATCGTTGAAGCGCTCATTAAGTGGCTCTGGTAGCTGCGGCACCCCGCGCACAAGGATGATCGACATCATGTCGCGGCTATCGCGACCAGCACGAACCGTGTCTACCAGCTCGAAGCCGACGGCCGCATTGTCCACTCGACGACGGGCAATACGTCGTCCTGCGAGTTGTCTTGCGCCGAGTACGTCGACAACTGGACAATGACAGGGTCACTTGGAATGTGACACAGTGCGGCCGCTGCTTGAACGAGGTCCGCCAGATACATGTTGCCGGGTTTAGGAGCCGACACGTTCTTATGAACGATCATGTAAGGATCGAACGACACCAGAGTCGCATCAGCGCTTGGGAAGTCGCCGCGGAATCGTTGACGCCAATCACCGTGATGAGGACTGACGCCGTCAGAGTCCTGAACGCTCTGTTTCCAATGAAAAATATCGTCGATCGTCGCCTTATCGATGTCGCACAGAACCATGCTTACCGGGCCGGACCACAGATGATGGACAAACATCGCAGTCGTAGGATATTCCACCGCAC
>JAHKKJ010000169.1 GCA_020027655.1 Deltaproteobacteria bacterium
GGTGTTAACAGCCGCATTAGATCGGATCGGGAGGTGCACCATGCTCGGAAACTATCGCGTTTATGATGCGGACGCTCACGTCATCCTGGCGCCGGCAATGTGGGAAGATCTGGCGGAGAAATATGTTCCGCGACGTCCCCGGCCGGCGACTTTTAGCGACTCCGGTGATATGGCGGCCTATACCAGCGGCTGGCTCATCGAAGGACGGGTGGAGCCGCATATTTTGGGTCCGGGGTTGCAGCCGGCGAACACGCCGGCGTGGGTGGTGGAAGGAAGACATCGAGACACGCATGCGCTTATGAATCCGGAGGGCAGGGTTCGGGAGCTGGATCAAATGGGGATCGATGTACAGTTTCTCTTTCCTTCCACGTTGTATGCGAGGATGACGGCGGACCCTGGTTTCGAAGCTGCGATGTTTCGGGCCTATAATCGATTTATGGGCCGCCAGTGTCGGATCAACTCCAAGCGCCTCAAGTGGGCGGGCCTTGTGCCTCTGCGCGAGCCCCTTGAGTCGATCGCAGCCTTGCAGGAGATGATCGATCTCGGGGCGTCCGCGGTGGTGGTCTTTGGGACCGCCCGCGACAAGATGCTTTCCGACCCGAGCTTCACCACGTTCTGGGACGAGTTTGCTCGCACCAAATTGCCGCTCTGCGTCCATATGGCCGCGAGTTATCCGCCGTTTGACGAAATGGTGCAGACCTTTCTCGACGCACATGCGCTCAGCATGGCGTTGCCTGCACAGATGGCTTTTGTGGCTCTGGTGGGCCAGGGAATGCTGGATCGCTATCCGGATCTCAGAATTGGGTTTATGGAATTCGGCGCCGAATGGATCTTTTATATGGTCGGGCGAATGGATCATTATCTCGAGAGGGATAGAATGATCCAGCCGCGCATGTTGTCGAATAAATTGCCCAGCCGCTCGATTCGGGATTATCTCAAGTCCGGCCGGATCTTCATGTGCGGCGAAATGGAGGATCCGCTGATGAAAGAGGAAATCGCTCTTCTTGGCGAGGATCAGCTCCTTTACTCTTCCGACTATCCCCACGGCGAGGCGCGAGAAAATGCTGCGCAGAATCTGCTGGAGCGAAAGGACGTCACTGAAACGCAGAAGCAAAAGATTCTCTATAATAATCCCGTGCGATTCTTCGGCGAGCCGTAATCGCGCCGAGTTCGTTTGACACACCATCAAAATTCAGCTGCCGCCGTCCCTGCCTAGGGAAGAAAACGCTCAAAGCAACACGGGCGTTTGTTTGCCCACGATGGAGCGATTAAAATAGCGCATATGGAATTCGAGCGGCGTTCTCTGCCTGAAAGAATCAGCGGGCTCTGGCAACTGGCGTTTAATCTCCGGTGGACTTGGCATCCGGAGGCCCGCGAGGTATTTCGACGGCTTGACTACCCGCTCTGGCGACTGACGTCGCACAACTCGGTGCGCATGCTTCACTTGACAACCAAGCAACAGTTGAGGCAGGCGGCGCGGGATCCTGCTTTTGTCGCTCTATACGATGCTGCCATCGAGGGCCTTGGCCGCGCCCTAACCTCCAAGGAATCGTGGTGGGGCCGAACCTACCCGGGTCTGCCCAATCGTCCGATAGCCTACTTTTCTGCTGAATTTGCCTTGCACCAGTCGCTACCCATTTATGCCGGGGGCCTTGGGGTTTTAGCCGGCGATCACTGTAAGGAAGCGAGCGATTTGGGGATTCCGCTCGTCGGGGTCGGTTTCATGTACCCGCAAGGGTACTTTCACCAGAAAATCAATTCAAACGGGCAACAAGAGGAGGTATACGAACACCTAGAGTGGGAACACGCGCCGGTTGAGCAAGTCTTCACCAAAGACGGCAAGCCTTGTATTTTGTCCGTCGCGCTAGGTGACCGAACTGTGCAGGTTTCGTTGTGGTGTGTCCGCCTAGGCCGCGTGAAGATTTACTTGCTTGACACGTCCGTTAAGGAGAATGCGCCGGCGGATCGCGAGCTTTCAGCGCGACTTTACGGCGGCGATCTCGAAACAAGACTCAAGCAAGAGATCATATTGGGCGTCGGCGGTGTCCGGGCGCTCCGCGCGCTGGGTTACCAGCCAATGGTCTGGCATCTGAACGAGGGGCACACGGCGTTCGTAACGCTTGAGAGAATCCGCGAGCTGTTGGATCGAGGCGAGCGCTTCGATGCGGCTCTTGAGAAAGTGCGCCGGTCCACAATCTTTACAACGCACACTCCCGTGGCCGCCGGGCATGATGTGTTCGATATTGATCTGGTCGAATCCTATCTGGCGGGGACCTGGGAGAACGCCGGGTCATACCGTGACGAGTTTTTGCGGCTTGGGTATTACGACAACGGCCTTGGACCGATGTTCAATATGACCGCCTTGGCTATCCGAAGCACAAGCGCCACCAACGCCGTCAGTCAACTCCATGGACGGGTCACCTTGGATATGTGGGCGCAGCTGTGGCCAAGCGTGCCTGAACGTGAGAGGCTTCTGCAAACTGTGACGAATGGCGTTCACGTCCCCACCTGGATCGCGCCAGATATGGCGCGACTATTCGAGCGCTATCTCGGGGTCAACTGGAAGGACGAACACGATGCGGCCAACTTCTGGGACGGAATTGCGCTGATCCCGGACGAAGAGCTGTGGGCTGTTCGTGAAGCGCTGCGAAGCTACCTGATCGCGTTTATTCGAGAGCGCGCCCGCCAGTTGTGGACGCAAAAGCAAGTAACGGCCGCTCGGGTCGTGGCGGCGGGTACGCTACTGGATCCAGCGGCGCTCACCATTGGGTTCGCCCGGCGGTTTACCGACTACAAACGCCCGGAGCTGATCTTTTATAACCCAGAGCGATTGGCGCGCATTCTGACAGCGTTCAGACGCCCCGTTCAAATCGTGTTTGCCGGCAAAGCCCACCCGCTCGATCACCCTGGCAAACATCATCTGCAGAATATTTTCAGTCGTGCGATCGATCCCGCGTTTGGCGGTCGAATCGCCTTTGTGGAGGACTACGACCTTCACGTGGCCCACTTCTTAGTGCAAGGGTGCGACGTTTGGTTGAATACTCCGCGCAAGCCTTTCGAAGCGAGCGGAACCAGCGGGATGAAAGCGTCCATCAATGGCGCACTTCATCTGAGTACCGGGGACGGCTGGTGGGCAGAGGGCCACACGGGATCAAACGGGTGGCTGATTGATGGGGGCGTTACGGTGGACGATCCGGCCGCTGTGGACGCAGCCGACGCGGAAGCGCTTTACAAGCTTCTTGAAGAGGAGGTCGTACCGGCCTTTTATGATCGCGATGTAAACAAAGTACCCCGACGTTGGCTTCAGTTGATGAAGGAAGCGATCCGCACGACCATGCCCCGCTTTAGCGCGCGTCGCATGGTCAAGCAATATGCAGATTGGATGTACGCGCCAGGATTTTCCGTGGACCCGACCCTATAGGACCCAGGCGGTCAGATATAGGCCTGGTAAATTCCCTCAAATTTGCCCAGCTTGATCCGCACCATAAACTGCGCGCTCTCGCGCACTACTCGCTCATCGCGCGGCGTTTTGACGGCCAGGGCGATTCGCTCGGCGGATTGAGCGGTGTGCTCCTTGTCGGCGACCATGTGCACCGTGAAAAATGTGAGCGCGTCATCGTTTAGGCCGTAGTTCTTGCGTAAATAAGTGTTGAACTCCTCGGAGTAGCGGCACACCATGCTTTCGCTGGTCAGCGCCGATGCGCGGCTCAGCGGGCCGCCGCCTATTAGCGTGTTGTAAATCGTGCGGGCGGAATGGATCTGGCACTCGAAGATCTGGGTTGCGTCGGCAAAATCTTCTTCTTTGAGCCCGAGCGCGAGCCCGAACTTTTTGGCCAGGTCGGGATGGGTCTGCTCCTCGTTGAACTGGTAGGTATAATAATTGAACATATCCTGGTCGTGAGCGTTTTTAACCATGCCGAGCGCGAACGATTTGAGAATCGCTTTATTATGCAAATAATGCTGGATCGCCCATCCCTGCAGTCTCCTGATCGAAAGCTTTCCCTCGCGCAACTCGGAGAAATAGCGACTCTCCATGAGACGCTGTATACCGGGTTCGACGATTTCTTTAATCACTGACTGAACGATTGCTTTGCCGTCCATAAATACTCCTTCCTCGCTCTAATGGTTTCGAGTCTCGTGTTTCGGGTGTCGAATTGACACTAGACGCGAGCATTTTAATCTCAGTGGGTTGAATTCCCGGCAGCTTGCTGCGCAGAATTCGCTCCTTTCCGAAGTCCGTCATTCCCGCATGTTTTAACGGGAATCCAGGGGAATGTTCGGGACTGGACCCCCGATAAAACTTTCGGGGGTGACGCCCTTGGGACAAATTCTCATCAATTTTTTGAGACCCCGCAGGTTGCTGCGGGTGTAGTTCATTTAAATCAGTTCGCGCCCAACATGGTTATACTCTGTCGCTATTTTCCGGCCAAGACCTGATCGAGCAACGTATAGTCTGTGACTGCAGGTACATGAACCGGAGCAGGAATCTGCTTGAAGCTATAGGCTAAGTCGAAATAATCTTGGAGTTCCTTCAGGTTTACTTTTCCATCAGGCGCGAGGGTCGAAAGCCACTGTTCATAGACGGTTTCGGCGACTTTCGTATCCAGTTTCCATTTGTCTTTGACGTAATTGATCATCCATCCCTTCTCCCGTTGGCTAAAGATCACGGAATCGAGCATCACTCTTATAACCGTTTTGATTCGGTTGGAGTCACTTTTGATTTTAGCTTCATGAACCACAAGCCCGCTGGTGGGAAAATTCACCGGCAATTCATCTGCGGCGCCGATCTGCCGGAAACCCTTTTGCACCATGATCACATTGTGCGGACCCGAAAGCAGTGCCGCCGACACTGCCCCCTGGCTGAGGCTCGTTACCGTGTTAGATACCGATCCGGTTTGAGTAAAGATGATTTTTTCGGGATTCATCCCCTTGGTTTTGAGAAACACCCGTGCGACGAGATGCTGGAGGCTGCCGATCCTATCCACGGCGAACCTCTTGCCGGCCAGATCCTCTGGCTTTTGAATAGTGGGTTCCGACACAATGTAGAAAGGGGGTTTTCTCATGGTGACGATGAGACCCTTCAATGGCGCACCCTGACTTGCTGCGACCAATCCGGTCGTATAGCCGGTTAAGTAATCGATTTCGCCTGCGGACAGCGCGGCTATCGGCAGCGGCCCGGCCATCTGAATGAGCTCGACATCAAGACTGTGTTTCCTAAAAAGCCCGGCGTCGCGAGCAACGAAGACGTTTAGGAACGCAACGCTGAAAGCAGAGTAGGCCATTCGTATCTTCCTCGCCTCTTGAGCAAAGGATGGAACCGTGAGCTGGAAAAGAAAAGAGAAAAGGACAAGGGTAGCGAGCCAAGCGTTAAGTGCGCGACGGTTGCGCCGCATTTTTGCAGATGTCAGTATCACGGCGGCGACTATAGGCCGCGCATCAAAATGTTGTCAACCAAAGTGTTAAAGAGGAAGCAGTAGGATTCAAGTTGGCCGGCAATGGGGCTGCCGTCTAAGGCGTCTTGAGGTGGAGGGGCGATAAGGGTGCGCAGCACTTCCCTCCCGGCGCCAGGCTGCCTGTTTTTCTGAGTTTGGCAGGACGGGAAAGTTAAAGCTTGGGAATCAACAGCGTTGTTCCAGCTTGGAGCCGATGGCTTTTACCCATGCCGTTCATCTTGAGAATTCGATCCGCCGAGGCGCCGTAACGCCGGGCGATCTGGAACAAAGTTTCGCCGCGTTTGACCTGATGGCGCACCACCTGGGGCTGTTCTTTTGCCTGGACCAGAGTCTGGGTCTGGATCTTTGCGACTTCAACGAGTGGCTTCATTTGAGCATCAACGGGCACCTTCACTCGGTAGCCTGCGGGAACCAAGCGCGTCTGCGTGCTCAGAGCAGGGTTCCATCCCAAAAGCTGATCTCGCGTCAAGCCTGTGTTTTTGGCCAGGGTAACCACGGATACGCTTCTTTCTAACTCGATTTCCTTAATCGCCGCGGCTGGGTCAAGCTGCAGGTCAGGGAAATATCGATTGACGTCCTTGCCAATTTCCACGGCGGCCAAAAACTCCGCGTAAAAATTCTTGGGGGGAAAACCCCAATAAGGGTGGCGATATTCACGGATGAGATCGACTAGGTTGTCCGACTCTATTTCCTTCACCGCGCGGGCCATTCCACCGGGTCCGTAGTTGTAGGCGGTGATCGCCAGCGGCCAGTTGCCTAAAGTTTCATAGCTCTGCTTGAGGAATGAAGCCGCAGCGCGGGTGGACTCAATGGGGTCCCTTCTTTCATCAATAGACCTGTCGACACGCATATATTGTTTGCCGGTGGCACGCATAAACTGCCACATCCCCAGGGCGCCGACATTAGATCGGGCGGTAATATCGTACGAGGATTCCACGATGGGAAGGTAGGTCAATTCGATTGGCAGGCCGCGGTCCCTGAAGATATGCTGCATCTGTGCGATGTGTCGCCCGGATCGCTTCAAACCGGCAGCGGTGCGCTCTTTGATTCCTCGCTGACCTCTGACTCGTTCGAGATCGACCCCATGAGCGGCGGCAATTCGTTCTCTCTCACCATTTACGTAGTCAGAGGTCCGGCTTTCTTCGCCGACATCCAAGACATCGTAGATCCTGCTCATATCGAGGGGATCAAAAAAGACCAATTGAGAAATGGAATACTCAGTGAAGATTTTTTTCCAAAACTCAACGGGACTCTCCAGGCCCGGCAGGAGCGGGAAGGGGTCTTCAGTGCCCGGTTTGGTTTGGGACTGTGCGTTTCCTGGCGAGAATGCCAACCAAAAAACTAAAAGTGAGAGGAGCCATCGTGGGGCGTGCTTCATCGTCACCTCATTTGAGAGCAGTGTCGAGCAACTTGCATGCCATGAACTGCGAATTCATAAGTGCCGCATTGTAAATAATTTTTAATGCGGAAACAATCAAATTCCAGCTGTTTGGTTAACAAATTTGGCCAGGAGTAGACTCCGGATGAGAACACAGGCGTAATTGACGGCAAGCCACGGACTCACTATAGTTCGCGTCATTTGTTTGACGAACTGACAGGAGGAAAACTTGGAGCCTACATCTCTCGTATTAATGGCGGAAGGGGTTCTTCGGGTCATTTTAGGCTGGCGCTTTTTGATCAGCGGCATTAGCAACATCCGCCGCTGGCCAAATCCCGTAAGAACCGCCAGTATACTGTTCCCCAAAGGCGCGCCCTTTT
>JAHKKJ010000732.1 GCA_020027655.1 Deltaproteobacteria bacterium
GTTTCGCCGCCTTCAATGCCTACCACCAGGCGACCTGCTTGAATGAGCGCCCGGAGGTAGTCGCCGACCGTTTGTCCCTCCGGCAGGTGCAGCAGTTCGCCCCGAGGATTGATTGGAGTTCCTGCCTCATAGGATCGAGAAAAACGCTCGAGAGCCATGAGAAACCAGAGCGGGCCGCCCTCGAGGTACGCTACCCGAAGGCCAGGAAAGCGCTCGAACAAATTGTTGAACACCATCTCAGCCAAAGCGATCGCGAGAGACATAGGATGACCAATAGCATTGGCACCGGTAGAAACGTTCATCGTCTCCATACCCAGGTCCCAATGGCCGCCCCCGTGAACGACTACAGGACAGCCCAGTCGAGCCGCTTCCGCGTAGACCGGCCAGTAGGGCTTGGCGCCGAGGTTGAGGTGCACTCCCGTAGCGGGGAAAAGGACTCCGCATACGCCGAGCTCTGTATAAGCATGTCGCAACTCCTCTAACGCCGCTTCGGCGTCATGCATCGGCAGAATACCGATGCCCTTGAAGCGAGAATCCCGCCGCAGGTAAGTTTCGGCGAGCCAGTCGTTGTAAGCCCGAGCGGCCCCCACGGCGTAGTCCCGGTCGACGATGCGTCCGATGCGCTGGCCGGCGGTGGGAAACAGGACGGCATAGTCGAACCCAATCTGATCCAAGAACTCAATCCATCCTTCGGGTCCGGGGTTTTGAAAGCGACCGTCGGCGCCCATGCCAAATGAGCCAGGAGGGGTTCGGGTCAGTGAGAACTGGATATGACTTTGGGTGGGAAACACACTGGCCCTCAGACGACCACCCGCCGCGCTGTAGGGAAAATGTCGGGCGATAGCTTCGCCGTCCTCGAAAATATGGCCGTCGCCATCAATGATTTTCAGCTGTTTCATAAAATACTCCTCTGCCGGTGACGGTTTGCATCGCAGCGTTTCGGAGCTTTCATCCGGGCTCGCACGAACACCTCGGATTACAGCTGAAGTACCGCGCCAAAAAAAGCTGCGAGTCGCTTCATCGTAATGGTAAACGCTTCAGACTGTTGCAGATAGCATCTGGCTATGGAAATTGTCAACTTGACCTGCGAGGGAGTCAAATCTTTTATCGATAGTTATTACAAATTGAGGGGAGGGAAAGAACGGGATAAAGAGGACATTCTGCTTTTCGCTGCGTCGCGAGCCAGCTTGATTCGACCATCAGCTCCTCCAGCGCCGAACTCGCACGCCGTGTTTCTTCTTGCAAGATCCCTTCGTTTGTATAATACCTACGCCACAGGAGCGGTTTGGTGTGACGTTCATGTTTGTGACGAGACAAACGCCCAGGCTCGCCGTCGTTTATGCGATTGCGACTCTCCTTTTTGACATCATCCTGGGCTCCCATGCGGCGGGGCAGACCCCAGGCAGAGTGGAAGCCAAGACGATTACTTTAGGAATCGTCGCGCCAATAAATCAGAAGGAGATTGAGGAGCATTTTCGCGATTTTGTGCGCTATGTGGCAAGAAAGCTATCGTCCGCGCCGGCGATCGAGGGAAGAATCGTTGTGGCTCCAACGCAGTCTGGGCTCGCTAGCCTTCTTACAGAGAGGAAGGTCGATTTTTACATGGAGAGTCCCTATCCGACTTATTTAATCAATAACGTATACGGAGCCGGGAAGTTGCTGCTCAGGCGTTGGAAAGGAGGCATGGCCGAATACCACGCCCTGATTTTCACGAAAAGGGACGGCGAAACGAAGCGCCTGGAAGACCTTCGGGGAAAGCTCATCGCCTTTGAAGATCCCGGGTCGACTTCAGGCCATTTTCTCCCGAAGTTCTTCCTCTCGAGGAGGGGATTCAAACTTTCGGAGAAGACCCGAATTGAACCCAAAGTCTCTCCCGGGGAAGTCGGTTACATTTTTGCCTATTCTCAGGACAAACTCGTCGACTTGGTTCTCACAAAACAGGTAGCGGCCGGAGCGTTTAGCAACGACGACTACGCCGCTCTTGACGAGAGGAAAAAGTCGGACATAACCATCCTGGCGGAAACGGATAGGCTGCCACGCCATCTGGTCTCCGTCCGAAGAGATTTGGCTCCGGTGTTGGCCAATCGCCTGGAGAAGATCCTGCTGTCGATGCATCAAGATCCCGAAGGCCAGGTGATATTGCAAAGAACCGATGGGACGACAAAGTTCGATGCCCTGCCGGGAGGGGAGTTGGCGATGCGCCAACGGCTGCTGGATACCTTTTACTCTCCTGAGAAAAAATAGGTCACGCATCAACTCTTTGCCAGGAGCTGGTCGCATCAAGACGGCGGCTGACATGAAGATTGTACCTTTGCTGCGCTCGATAATTTTGCTTCTGATTCTCGGACTCACAGCGGGAAGCGTGCCGGCACAGGAGACGATTCGCGTAGCGATTCCGTTGTTTCCGTCGGCAGCGTTTCCATTGCTGATGGCCAGCGACAAGGGTTTTTTTCAGAAAGAGGGCTTGACCGTTGAGCCGATCAGAATCAACAGCGCGCCGACTACTTACCAGGCGCTGATTTCCGGTGATGTTCACGCGGCCGTGGGCGCGCCCACGGGCTTGCTCCCCAGCCATGTCCAAGGCGCGGACGTTATCGCTGTCGGCAGTTGGGACAACCTCGTGCCCTACGTCTGGGTGACGCGGGAAAAAATCACCGATATTCGTGAGCTGCGGGGGAAAAAGGTTGGTGTTAACCGCGCCGGCAGCAAACCTTGGCTCATCATTCATGTGCTTTTGCAGGACGCGGGGCTCGACCCGGTCAAGGACCTTACGTTGTTGCAGATGGGCGGCGGCTCTCAAGAGCGACTCGGCGCGTTGATGAGAGGCGGTATCGATGCCACCCTCGCCGACGCCCTATTCGAGCCGATTATGGTGAAAAGGGGCTTTTTCGTACTGCGCGGCAGGACGACGCCGTTCATGAATGCGCCGAT
>JAHKKJ010000733.1 GCA_020027655.1 Deltaproteobacteria bacterium
AAAAGACTTCGCAGGTTTGGAATGATTGTGACTCGCTCTGCCCGAAGGGTGCGCGCCGTCGGCCAGCCTTTGGGAGCTTCGATGCTGACCCCTAAGATATCGAGGGAAAACCAGTTGACTCTTACCTCTTGGATGGCGGCACCCGGCCCCAGCGCAACCGCGATTCTGTTTTGGAGCAGCCGCACGCCGAGGTAGTATCCCGCAACAACACCCATGCCCAGAAACAGAATCACAGCGAGCAGAACGATATGCCAGCGCTTCATAAAGCATCCACGCAAACCGCTATTGTGGCAGCGGTAATTCTCGCTGGCAAATCCCTAAATGAAAGCGACTCAGGCGTTCCGGCCGATGCAAACAGCGACGCAGCAGTCTAAGGGCACTTTAAATCCCATCTAATCCTTCTTCGTAAGTTCTGTAACCGCAATTTTACCTGCTCTTAACATTTCATTAACCTAGGTAGACGAACCTATCAGACGACCAAACAATACCCCCGCAAACGATCTCCTTTGATGAAAAATCCAAAGTGAAAGACAGCCATATGATTATAGATTCTTTAGTCTCACTGCTGTTCGTCGCCGCGCTCATCCCACAACCATCCTTCGCGCAAGACAAAGTCATTGCCACCTACACCTTACCCGATACGCCCATCAAGGCCTTTCAGAACGCCGCATTTCCGGGAAACGTCGCCAACGATCGCAAGGTTCTGTTAGGCTCCGTGGGTAGCGATCTATGGCGCGGTCCCAAAGACCCGCGGGATGAATTTTGGATGATCACCGACCGTGGGCCCAACGGGCAGATCGCCGTCGACGGGAAGAATCGTCGAACGTTTTGGGTGCCGGAATTCAACCCGACGATCGTTAGAGTTAAAACAGAAGGTAAAGCGATCAAGATTGTGGACGCGATCCCGATCGTCGGCCAATCGGGGAAGCCGGTGACCGGCCTACCCAATCTAAAGGATATCGACGAGGCGCCGTACAATTATTCGGCGCAGGAGCTGTTGCCTTTGAATCCCAACGGCCTCGACACCGAAGGGCTGGTGCGCACCAGTGCCGGCGACTTCTGGATCTCCGAAGAATACAGCCCGTCGATCGTGCACGTCGACCGAACCGGGAAAGTCATTAAACGCTACATCCCGGAGGGTCTGAATCTCGATGGCACGGACTATCCCGTCGCGAAGGTTTTGCCGTCGATTTACGGCAAAAGAAAGATCAATCGTGGCTTCGAAGGCATCACGCTTAGCGGCGACGAAAAGACTCTTTATATGGTATTGCAAAGCCCGCTTTTGAATCCGGACAGAAAGACCGGCGAGGCGTCGCGCAACAGCCGAGTGCTCGTGTTCGACATCCCCAGCGAGAAAGTAACGGCCGAGTACGTCTATCGATTCGATGTGTCGAAGGAATTTGACCCCAATCCGAAGAATACCCCTGATGAGATGAAGCTCTCCGGAGTGATCGCCATGAATCCCACCACGCTTCTGATTCTTGAGCGAACCGACCTCGTGGCAAAGCTTTACAGTGTGGATCTGAGCCAGGCGACCAACATTCTTGGTAGTCGATGGAACGATGTGAAAACCGCTCCCGCTCTCGAATCGATTGCCGATCCGGCGAGTGCGGAGGTGCGCGTTTTGCCCAAGACTCTAGTGCTCGATCTCAGCTCTTTGAAGGGCATGCCGGAAAAGATCGAAGGGATCGCTTTGCTCGACCAAAACACTATCGCGGTCGCCAACGACAATGACTTCGACAGCGAGGACAGCAAATACGATGCTGAAGGCAATAACGTCGGCAAAGGAAAGATAAGCCAGATTCTGGTGATTTCGCTCGCCAAGCCGCTGTCATTACAGCAGTCTACGATAGCAAAGACTTCCGAATCTCGTTGAAATAACCGATCGCTGCCAACAAAAAAGCCTAACTTTGTCCGAGTCGGGCCTTTTGAATTCTAAACAAGGATATTTGAAATTTTCGGTTGAATTTTGGAGTACAGAATCGGAAAAAAAATCACTCGCGCGAAGACGCAAAGCACGCCAAGTTCGGAGAAATAAGAAGATATTTATTTTTCTTTGCGCACTTGGCGTCTTGGCGCGATAAACTTTGTGCTTTAGTTACAATTTGTTCTGCTCAGACCTGTTCCAAGGCAGGCATAACGCGCTCGGCAAACAGCCGGATGTTCTTGAGCGCCATCTCCTGGGGCATGCCGCCGAAATGGAAGGTAAAGGAAAAAGTCGTGAGACCCGCTTCCTCGTGCCAGCGGCGGATCGTGTCGCTGCACCGCTCCGAATCGCCGACGATGATAAAGCCTCGCGCCATGTCTGAAGCAAGGTCGTGGCGCGTAAGTTTACGACTAGGATCGGCCGCAGCATGAGCGCCGTGATAGTTCTCCATATAGGGAGTTGCCTCTCGCACCGCCCGCTCGAAGCTGTCCGATATGTAAATGTGAAATTTCCCCAAAATTTCGCCTGCTGCGAGATCGTGTCTCGCTTGGGCGAGTTCCCCGCGGTAAATCTTGACGAGCCCGTGCACTGCCTCCATCGTGGGATGAACGAAAGGAATCGTCATCAGATTAAAGCCGTTCTCGCCCGCCCAGCGAAAAGTATCCTCGTTGCGAGTTGCGCCCACCCAAATCGGCGGATGCGGCCGCTGCACGGGCTTGGGCAGAACGCGAACATTATCGTAGTCAAAGAACTCGCCATGGAAGTTGACCAGTTCATCGGACCAGGCTTGGCGGATGATTTCGGTTCCCTCCTTCATGCGCCCAGTGGCTTCCTCCTGGCGAGCACCCAATCGCCGGTACTCAACCGGCTCGCTGCCCTTTCCGATTCCAAAATCCAACCGGCCGTTCGAGACGATGTCTGCCATGGCGTAGGATTCCGCCAGGTCCAAAGGATTATGCAGCGGCAATACGCTCACGGCCACGCCCAAACGAATGC
>JAHKKJ010000734.1 GCA_020027655.1 Deltaproteobacteria bacterium
TGCAAGAGGCATTGGGTCAGATTCAGAATCTGAAGGATCGCTACTCAAGGCTTCGAGTCAAGAACCCATCCAGGATCTATAACTACGAGCTTACCTCCTATCTTGAGCTGGGCTCGATGCTAACGTTAGCGGAGGTTGTGGCGTCGGCAGCTTGGGCACGGGCCGAGAGCCGAGGGGCGCATCAGCGGACGGATTTCTCAGCACGAGATGATACCAACTGGAATAGCCACACCCTCGTGAGCTTGGTAAGGGGATTAGGGCAACCGCAGAAGAAGCCGGTTGCCGCCGGGTAAAGACCGGGAGAGGAGGTTTAGATGCAAGTTACTTTCAAAGTTTATCGCAAGGACCCTGAGAAAGACGGCAAACCAGGGCGTTCCAACTATACCCTGGAGTTGGCAGAGGATGCCACGGTTTTAGACGCTCTGCTAAAAATCCGTGACGAGAGCGACAGCACACTAGCCTTTCGCGGATGTTGTGGCCGGGGTTATTGCGGCGAGTGCATGATGCGCGTGAATGGTAGTGCCCGCCTCGCCTGCACCGCGAAGGTGCCTGACTATATCAAGAAGGGTCCGGAAATTTCACTCGACCCGCTGCGCAACGTCCCCGTCATCAAGGATCTTGTTTTCGATTGGGACGCCTTCATGTGGAATAAGATTAAAGAGGTGAAGCCGTGGCTGGAAACTGAGGGTTCGCCTGTGAACGGCGAAAACTTGATAGCGGACGCTGCAATGCAGGATCTAAGAAAAGTGATGAGTTGCTTTTACTGCGGCATGTGCGACGAGGGTTGCACCGTCCTGCCGGTGGATTTTGATTTCCTCGGACCTGCAGCTCTTACTAAGGCCTATCGCTTCGCCTTTGATCCACGGAACAAAGATTCTCGGGAACAAGTGAAGATCGTTGAAAAACCCAAGGGTATATGGGATTGCGTCCACTGTTACGAGGCGGATGAACATTGCCCGAGAGGCATTGAACCGACAAAGCGCATTGTTGCCTTGAGAGACAGGGCCTTCAACTCTGGGATCACTCATGAGGCCGTCGCCCGGCACCACGCGAGCTTTGCCGCATCGGTTAAGGAAAGCGGTTGGCTGGACGAGGGAAGGCTGGCCGTTGAATCTGAGGGACTGACAAACGTAAAAGGCCTCATGAAACTTCTTCCCACCGCAGCGAAAGCCCTCGCCCGAGGGAAGGCGCCCATTCCCTACATGCATTCGAAGCGGCCCGACGCTGATAAGATCAAGAAAATTTTTGAGAAAGCTGAGCAGGAGGAAAAATGAAATACGCGTTCTACCCCGGCTGCGTCTCCCGCGGAGGCTGCCCGGAGCTTTACCCATCGGCGGTCAAAGTCGCTGACAAGCTGGGAATCGAACTTGACGAGCTGAAGAGTGTAGGTTGTACCGGAGCCGGCGTTCTGCCCCAAAACATCACCGATCCGATCAACGCTAGAACCTTCGCCAAAGCCGAACAGCTGGGGCTGCCCATCATGACCATATGCAGCACCTGTACGGGAGTCATGGCGCAAGCGAACTACCGGCTCAAAGACGATCCAAACTACCGCGCTAAGATCAACCGAGAGTACCTCGCGGACGAGGGGTTGGAGTACAAGGGAACCACCGAGGTGAAACATCTGCTGTGGGTTCTCTTCGAAGACTATGGCATCGAGCGTCTCCAGTCTTTAATACAAAGACCCCTTAAGGGTCTCAAGGTATCACCCTTTTATGGTTGCTATTTGCGCCGCCCCCCTGAAGCCATAACTCCAACCAAAGAACTTAACCGGCGCAAAGCTTATCTGGATGAACTCATAGGTATTCTAGGCGCCGAAATGGCGGACATTAGCGGCAAGGGAAAGTGCTGTGGCTTTCCGATCCTTTCGGCCAACGAGGAAAACTCTCTGGCCATGGTGGCAAAGCACACCGGCGAGTCCAAAGAGAAGGGCGCCGATTTTATGGTTACCCCCTGCCCCCTCTGCCATCTAAACTTGGACGGGAACCAATCGAGGGCGGAGGCACAAACAGGAAAAGAGATCGATCTGCCGATTCTCCACTTGCCTCAGTTCGTAGGTTTGGCCCTGGGTTTTAACCCCAACGAAATGAACCTCAAGCGGCATATCGTCTCGACTACTGACGTCGAGTCGAAGGTCAGCATGATGTCCTGAAAGAAAACTGGAGTATTGGAGTAAAGGCGTAATGGGCTAACGGAGTGTTGTTCCTAACACCCATCACTCCAATACTCCAACACTCCATTACTCCCCCACCCTGTATGGAAGCGGCGGAAAAAAAGATTAATCCCATCCTATTGGCCCAGGAGATCATCAAATTTCGTAAGGAGAAACACCTATACGGTTATAACTACGCGGTAAAGGTCCGCATGGGTCACGCGGAGATCCAAGATCTCACCGCGGTCGCCGATATCCTCGCTGCGATAGAAGAACTCGGTTATACGATTGTAAAAAAAGCTTAACTAACCAAGCCTGCGACCTCCTGTCGGCCTGCAAGAATGCTACGACAAACTTGACACCTACCGGATCAGCAAATAATACAACCCAAAATGTTTACTCATGACATCGTTATTGTTGGTGGTGGCGGCGCTGGTTTGCGCGCCGCGATTGCGGCGGCGGAAGTGTCGAGCAAGCTGTCCATCGCGATCGTCTCTAAAGTCTATCCTATGCGCAGCCACACCGTGTCCGCGGAGGGCGGCGCGGCGGCGGTTTTGCGCGAGTTCGACAACCTAGATTTCCACGCCAAGGATACGATTTTCGGCGCCGATTTCTTGGCCGATCAAGACGTGGTGGAGGCTTTCGTGAAGGAAGCTCCTGGAGAACTCATCCAACTCGAGCACTGGGGCTGTCCGTGGAGCCGCGATCCTGACGGTCGTGTGAGCGTCAGGTCCTTTGGTGGTATGACCGTCGATCGCACACTTTTCGC
>JAHKKJ010000735.1 GCA_020027655.1 Deltaproteobacteria bacterium
CGTCGATTTTTCAGTGCGTGCCGGCGAAGCCGTCGGGCTCATGGGACGCAACGGCATGGGCAAGACCACCTTGATCCGGACCTTGATCGGTCACGTCGAACCCCGCCGCGGGGAAGTCAAAATCAATGGACACGTAATGACGGCCGCGGCGCCATATTTAATCGCGCGCCAGGGCATCGCTTATGTCCCCGAAGGTCGAGGTATTTTCCCAAACCTTTCGGTGCGGGAGAATCTTATTATGACAGCCCGGGCTGGACCGAACGGCCGGCGCGATTGGACTTACGAACGAGTACTAGAGACCTTCCCCCGGCTCCGTGAGCGGTTGTCGCTCGGTGGACAGCAGCTCTCCGGCGGCGAGCAGCAAATGCTTACCATCAGCCGCGCGCTGATGACCAACCCGACTCTGCTGATTCTCGACGAAGCCACCGAAGGGTTGGCACCCCTGATCGCACAAGAAATTTGGCGCATCATCCGCGCAGTGCGCAAAACCGGCATCGCGGCAATCATCGTCGACAAGAACTTTGCTGCGGTGTCGGCAGTCACCGACCGCAACGTGATCCTAGTCAAAGGCCGTGTCGTATTCGAGGGGACCGGCAGCGAATTGCGTGAGAAGACGGAGCTTCTACGTCAGCATCTCGGCATCTGACAAAAGAAACAGGGCTAGAAGTCTTTGCAGCAAGTTGGCGATATATGTTACAGGGGGTTGACCGCGAAAAAGAGGAGAGCCGCAATGTCTAAGTTGATTGTCGGCACAATGATCGTTCTGTTCTCATTTTTTTATAAGGCTGCCGGCGCGCAAACCATCAAGATGACTGTAGCCCAGGCCGGAGTTAACCCTGGGACCAGTCTGTACTTCATAGCCCAAAAAGAAAATCTTTTTGCCAAACATGGCCTTGAAGTCAAGATCGTCGACACCACGACCCCCGCCGCAGTGCAAGCCATGCTCGGCGGAAGCATAAGCCTCACCCTGGGGGCCGGCCCGGCATTCGTTACGGCGACGCTGGAAGGCGCTCCGCCCTTCGTTGTGGTTTCTTCTTGGGTCAACGTGTTCCCCTACGCGGTGGTCGCCCGCAAGGAGATCGCCAAGATACAAGATCTGAAAGGCAAGACAGGCCAGGTGGGCGCGACCTTCGGGTCCGCGCCGGACGTCGCTCTCCGATTCGGGTTGTCCAAAATGGGATTGGACCCTGAAAAAGACGTGAAATTGACGCAAATGCCCCGTCCTGACTGGGCAAACGTCATCGCGCAGATAGAAAAGGGCGACGTACAATTTTCCGTTCTTCCGCCACCCTACGATCGCATGGGGCAAAAGAAAGGATTCCACACGCTGTTTTCTCTGCCGGATCTGGGAATTCATTGGCAACAGAACGGCGAATGGGTGCTGAAATCGTACGTCGCAAGCAACAGAGAAGCGGTGCTGCGCTTCGTGAGAGCGCTGGCGGACGCGATGCAGGTCTACTTTAACCAAAAAGAGAAAACCATCACCTATCTAACCGAGTTTTTGGGCAGCAATCGCGAGGATACCGAATACGCCTACCAGATTTTTGCCAAGTGGGCGGACCGAAACCCCAGGCCTAAAGCGGACTCGATCAAGAACACCCTTCTGGCTATTAGCGGTACAACCCCAAAGGCCACCACCGCGGACCCAGCTTCGTTCATCGATACCAGCATCGTCGACCAGTTACTCAAGGAAGGATATTTCAAATAGCGCGTGGTATGGCCGCGCTCTAGATGGCGGAGAGGGGGGGATTCGAACCCCCGGTACCCTTATTAGGGGTACACACGATTTCCAGTCGTGCACCTTCAACCGCTCGGTCACCTCTCCGTTCACACATCCCTAGATCGATACAGCGCCGCTAGCACGCAGCATTTGAATTATAGGACTTGTTGAAATTATCACAGCGGTCCCAAGTTTTCTAGGAAGAGAGAACTCTTTCAGGGACACCTTCACACCGCTGCACGTTTGCTCCTTTTACCGGTTCACTTTTGACTACGGCATGTCAATCAATTTTACGCTTCGCAGACACGCACCGCTTGTAAAGAAATATCAGCTAAATGTTCCATCGCTGCCGACTATTTTTACCGGTGACCGGGCCTCATCACATACGCGCGCGCCGGGGTGTTAAAGATGCATACACTTTTATTCTCGACCATCAATATAAATACTCGGATTTAAACAACCTGTAAGATGGCATCTCGCTTGCTAAATTTTCTCATTAAGAATATAAAAAGCTGGTAAATTTTCAGGCGACCGTAAGATCGCATAAATCATCATAGCAAGGAACACCAATGACGCGATCATCTGACAGAAATAACGGATCACAAACTACACGCCGAACAACTCGCCAAGGGGAATCCGCAGAGCGAATTGCCCCGGCTGAAGTGTTGCGACAAGACACAGTTTACGTTGGTATGAAACTGATACCCTGGAGTGACGTCTGGAAAACTCTCAGAACCGCCAGGTTTCGCGGCAACGGGGAAATGATAGAAGTTTTCTACGACACTCTTTTCAAAGAAGCGGTCTTCGATGATCGCGGCGCCTGGTCTTTAGAACGCCGAAGCCTTCACTAAATAACAACGGTTTCGTCAATCATCACGCCAGGCAGGGTAAGCGCCGAGAAGTGTCATAGTTTGTCTCCTCGATTCCAGCCGAAAAGTGCTACACCCAACCGCTCCTCCTCCGAGCCGCACTCGTTTAATTGACCGAAAATCTATGCGAGACGCCCGTGCGCGAGCCTTCCCAAATGCGCCGCTCCGGTTCCACCGAGGAATACTGCGCGCGGAAGTCTGACGGTTCTTGCGGCAGTTACTTTTGGCAAAAGATCCTGGCGATGAATTTATTGGCGGAGAGGGAGGGATTTGAACCCCCGTCACCCGATGGGTGAACTTGATTTCGAGTCAAGCGCCTTCAGCCGGGCTC
>JAHKKJ010000170.1 GCA_020027655.1 Deltaproteobacteria bacterium
CCGGCGGTACCGTCATCGCGTCATTTACGCCGTCGATCCAGTTCACATCATCGGGAACAACGATGGAGGCGCCGCGGACGCGATAAACGCCAGCGTCGCGCGCCCCCGGCGGAACGGTTCCCTTTTCGCGCAGCGCCTTGGCGGCATCGAGTAACTTCAGGCGCGCTTTGATGGTGCTGATATCACCCGCGCACAGATGCTCCTTGGTGCGGTCCATGATCGGGCCCGGGCCTTCGTTTTCGGTGACGCACACATCCTGGAGATTCACTCCCGCGATACCCATGCGCCGCGTCTTATGAGTCTCCCAGTCGATCAGGTAGTCGTTGGATCGTTTCGCTCTCATGCGAATGTGGCCGAAGGGGACCGAATTGGTCGGCGGATCATAGCTCTCTTCGGGAAACGATTCACGAACTTTTTCTTTGGTATTCTTGGCGACTGCTTCGGTGGGATACCAACGCACCTGCCACTTGACGCAGTTCTCGTCGTCCACCGGTACGAAGGCTCGCGCGGCTTTCTGGTCGGCGCCCGGCGGCATGGTGTAAAAGGGGAGAATAAATTGGTTAACGCGCCAAAGGCTCTTTCCTCCATTCAGCGCCCGCTTTGCGCCGTAGGTAAAGCCGGCCTCGCGGTCGAAAATTTCAACATCCTCTGGCGTTTTCTTTACTCCCAGCTTGTTCGCCGCTCTTTGCTGCGCCGGTTGTTGTTGGTTCATTTCTTCGTCTGACAAATCGTAGGGCGAATGCAGCCACATGACGTGAGTCGGATCGATGCCGCCTTCGAGCACTTGAAGGTAATTCGCTTCCTGAAAAAATAATCGATAAATGCGGTGTTCATCGGGGACGCGCAAGAATTCAAAGTCGGGCAACTCAGGTGGGACTTTCGCCAGCCCCATATAGCTCCAGATGATGCCGCCGCGCTCGACGCAAGGATAACCGGGGTGTTGCACCTCCTCCATGAATTGTTGCGCCGGCGGTATATTGGGCATCTCGATGCACCTGCCGTTCGGCGCATACTTCCAAGCGTGATAGGCGCAGCGCAGCCCGTCTTCTTCAACGCGCCCGAAGTAAAGCGGCGCGAGCCGGTGCGGGCAGTAAGCGCCGATGAGCCCGATCTCCCCTGCCTTGGTGCGGAACAGAACCAAATCTTCGCCGAGGAGTTTGACGCGCATCGGTCTACCACCGGGCTCTGCGAGATGCGATATCGGCACTACGGGAATCCAGTAGTGGCGGAATAAATTGCCCATTGCTGTTGCGGGCCCCACGCGCGTCAAGGTTTCGTTTTCCTCGCGCGTGAAGTTGTGCAGATCCTCTCTGCGAACTTGGAACATGCTTTCGGCTTTCATTGCTTGCTTCCTTTGTGATTGCTTCTCGTGTGCTTGTATCACACGAGTTCAAGCTGTCAAATATTTGGCCATCGTGCGCAAGTTGACTTGCTAATTTCAGTCCTATTTAGTGCGCTTTTTAGGAGAGGAGACTAGGCAGAGCGCTAAAAAGGCGGGATTCGTCGCACAGGAGGGTCTGGACCGCTGTGATGATCACTTCTGCCCGGCGTACAATCGGTCGATGAAGCCGCTGCGGTCGAGTTCCGAGAGCGGGCCCGGTTCGATGAAGTTGGCGGGCTTACGCTGAGCAAAACGCGCGTCTCTTTCGGCAAGGTGATTGAGGGTTGCTTGGACCGCACTTTCCGTGGCGTAAGGTTTAGGCGGAAATTTAGCGTATCGATAGGCCTCTTCCAAGGCCTCAGCGTTATCCGTTGCCAGGAACTTTCCAAGTATGCGCAGGCTTTCCTCTTTGCGGCTGTAGAAGAAATGAACGCCGCGCACGATAGCGCGAAGGACCCGGCGGGTAAGATTAGGGTTGTCCCTGATAAAGGACCTGCGGCTGGCCAAGGTGGACCCCTGGTATTCGATCTTGAGGTCGGCGAGATCGACGAGAAAGTTCATTCCCGACTTGCGCGCAAGAAGAGTCCAAGGCGGCTGCAGTACGGTGGCCGCGACCTTTTTCGTCTGCAGCGCCGGCCACATGAGCTCGTTGCTACCGAGATAGAGAAACGACACATCTCTATAAGGGTCGAGTCCTAAATGGCGCAGCGCGAAGCGGGCATTGATTTCGGTGGCATCGCCTGGACGCTGTAACCCGATGATTTTTCCCTTGAGTTCTTCAGCCGTCCGGATTTCAGAACGGGATATCAGGGTCATCGTGGCATAGCGCCCGAATGCGCCTAGCATGATGACATTGCCGCTTTGAATCGAGACCGGGATGAGGAGAAATGCTGACATGATGGAAAAATCCACCTCGCCGGCAATGAGGGCCATGGGCGCCACGGATCCGGCCGTTTGCACGACTTCCACCTGTAGGCCCTCGTCACGGAAGAGCCCTGCTTGTGCCGCCAGGTAGGGTATGGAATGAGCTACGACTCGGGCTGCATAGCCGATGCGAATTTTCTCCTTTTCAGGCTTTCCCTGAGCGCTCACCGCACCAGGGACGGACAGAAGGAGAAGGAAGATGCAGCCGACGCGAGCTTTCATGTGTCCACCTCCTGTTTGCCATAAGTGGATTTGAAAGCAGCTTTTCGTCATGAGATTTTTTTGAGCAGCCTGGAAACGGAGTTTTTCAGGACTCTGCCATAGGATCTTAAGTTCTTATGCTTTGGCAGTGAGGATTTGGATAGCTTCGGAAAAGTCACCCAAACGATCACTGCGATACCGCAAAGGAAAAGCATGGCTGCCAAGCTCGGCACCGAAAATATGAACCCCACGGCTCCGAGTATGAGGAGCCACACCCCGGCCGTTACTGGGCTGATTGATCTCTTGCGGCGCCCGGGTCGCTCACTTTTCTGAACCCTGCTCGCTTCTTTTTCAATGATCGCGGCGGCGGTTTTCCTGACTTCTTCTTGGAAAGCGACGTCTGCCTCCCGGCTTACGCCCGCTTCACGCATGATCCTCTCGATTTCTTCTTGCCGCTTTTGCCGTTCTGAGTTCATCGCAGTCAATGATCGTTCAAGCAGTTCAAACCATCAAACCGATTTCCTCGCGGAGATAAGCCAGCATCGGCGGCACCGACGGGCGCCGAATGTCTTGTGACCTCCGCAGCCGGAGCACCGGTAAGTACGCGGATTCTTCCTGCTGCGTTCCGCTAGCTTCAGTGGAGTTATTGCCAATAGAATCTCTCGAACCTGCTTTTCGGTCGCCCGCTCTGGGCACTCGTCTCGACGTTGGAGCCAAGGCCAAAAGAGCACGACACGTTCCGGGTTGGTCGTCCTTAGCGTTTGCAGCGCGCGACGAGTTCCGCACCCGAGGTCCTTTTGCAAGCGCGCGCATCTCATGATGGCCATACCGCTCATTTTCATCGGACACCAGACCATTCCCGTCGGATAGGCAAAAGTTTCCGATGGGACGGATGATATGGCTTTTCTAAGGGCTGGCATCCTTGGCAATCTTCAGTTACTAGGGAGATATTTCTATCCAATAGCTCAGACCGATCTCGAGGGCAATACTCAAGCTGCAGAAAAAAACCGTCCGGTAAGCATAAAAGTGGCAAAGGTGATGAAGACACCGCGACCCATTTGACTGGGCGTTTCAGCCGAAAATGCGGTTGCTGTAATGGCTGGGTTAAGTGTTAAAATGACGATGGCATTAAGCGAAAAAGTTCATGATCGCCACGGGTTAAACTTTCAAGGGGGTGTCATGTGCGAACTTCAGTGAAAGCAGGTCTTTTAGGTGCATGGTTACTTAACATAGCGCTTGTCAATGCTGTCAACGGAGATTGGAAGCAGGACTGGGAAAAAACCGTGACCGCCGCCGAAAAAGAAGGCGAGGTGACCATGTACGCGCAATCACGCGCCGGAGTCGGCAAAGCCCTCCTTGCTTTCAAGGACGCCTATCCCAAGATCAAGATCAATTTTGTCGGCGGATCGGGAAGCGACCTGGCCAAGAAGATCATGGCGGAGAAAAGGGCGGGCAAGCATCTCGTCGATCTTAGCGTCGGCGGCGGTGGAACCATGGTGTTGGTGTATCATAAGGCCGGACATTTGCAGTCGATTCCGCCGCTGCTGATTCTTCCCGAAGTGGTTGATCAGTCGAAATGGTGGTCCAAGAAGCACCTTTACTCCGATCCCGAAGGGCAGCACGTTTTTATGGCTCAGGGGGACGCCGGATCGGGTATCGGTGCGATCAATACGAATTTCATCAAGCCTGGCGAGATTCAGTCCTGGTGGGACCTGCTTGCGCCAAAATATAGAGGCAAGATCGTCATGACGGACCCGGACTCCGCCGGCAATATCGGGAACTGGAGATTCATCTATTACAGCGCTGAGCTCGGCCCGAAGTTCATCAGACGGCTGCTCACCGAGACGCAAGTTACTTTCGCTGAGAACGAGCACCAAATGATGGACTGGCTCGGCTCGGGGAAATATCACATGCACGTGCTGGCGAAACTTGAGAACACGGAAAACGCCCGCAAACAGGGCTTGCCGGTGATGCAGATTTTTAGCGAAAAAGAGGGCGACACGATCAGCACAGGCTCCGGGCATATCATCGCCTTCAAAAACGCTCCCCATCCCAACGCGACCAAGGTCTACCTAAACTGGTTCTTGTCTCGAGACGGCCAGTTGATATGGCAAAAATTAACCGGCAGAAATTCCTTTCGAATGGATATCCCGAAAGACATGATTCCTTACAAGGATGAGCAGGTGCCAAAAGAAGGGGGAAAGTATCTGCTGTCCAGCCTGCCTCAATACGAAGACGTAAAGCCTTTGCGGAAGCTCGTCGACGAAGTTTCAGCGCAGGTTAAACCGAAATAGTAATAGTTTAAAGAGCTCGTCCCGGCGATGCTGAGGGGGATGAAGACGAACCGCTTCGGTCTTGCCCTGGTAAAAGGGTTCCTCCGCGGAGAGCTTTGCGTGGCACAACACCAAGAGCACGAGGGCCAAAACTAACACGCCGCCAAGTCATCCCAACTCAGTCCCCACGAGCAGGTAGGGTAAAATTGGAAAGCAGGAACGTTACGATGAGGACAATGGAAGATTATGATTTCTAAAATCGCTCCGCCGCAAATCCGCGCCACCACAGGGCTGGAGCTTGCCGCCGGTTTGGTTTACGAAGTGCTCCGACGAGCTGGCGAGCCAACTCACGATTTCACTGACTTCGGGCAAAAAAGAATCTGCGCAAACGCCGTTGCGTATCGGTATTAACGGCGATGTCTATGGTGGCATGAAAGCGCCGGTGGAGGTCGGCACGAGACGCGTGGATATCGCGTACGTCAATCCATCCGCGATGGTGACGATGGCGTACCGGGGTAAAGGTTACTACAAACAGAAAATGGCGCTGCGGGTTTTAGGGTCGTTTCCGTCCTGGGATCGAATTGCCATCGTCGTCGCCAGGGAGCTGGGAGTCAAATCGCTCCACGACATTGCGCGACGAAAAATCCCGTTGCGTGTATCCACACGGTTTTCGGGTGTGGACAACGCGACCTATTACACGATCTCGACAATTCTTTCATTCTACGGCCTCTCTTTCGACAAAATTCAACGCTGGGGCGGCCAAGTGCAGGAATGCCCGCGGCCGTTTGCTCCGGAGCGACTGAGGGGCATCGCGCAGCGCTCCCTCAACGCGGTGTTCGATGAAGGCGTGAGCACCGTCGGTGGCTGGTTGGATCAAGCGCTCGAGAACGACTACGAGATTCTTTCCCTCGAACCGGAGATCGTCAAAAAGTTAGAGCAGATGGGATATAGCAAAGCGGTCCTGCCAAAGAGTCGCTACCGGCAATTGAAAGAGGATGTCTTGACCATCGACTTTAGCGGCTGGTCTTTGGTGACCCATCGGTGGCTGGCAAACCGTATGGCCTACGCTGCCGTGGAAACTATCGATGAGAGAAAAAGAATGATTCCGGTGGACGATGACCAGCCCCTGAACATGAGAAATCTATGCCGCAGCACGGAAAAATGTTCGCTGCAGATTCCGCTGCATCCGGGCGCGCTCAAGTACTATAAGGAAAAGGGGTATCTATGAGCGGCAACTACGGGAGTGAAAGGAAAAACGAAACCGGGCTCAAACCAAACGCACCCAGGGTTTTTGAAGCGACGTCGCATAGCCGACTTCAGCGGCGTCCTTGACGCCGGCGGCGTGGAGTTCTTCCACGAGTTTGGCGGCGTGCCGTTTTCCAACGGCGATCAGGAGACCGCCTGAGGTTTGGGGGTCGATGGCGACTTCGACCAGGCCCTCGCGGATGGACTTCTCGATGGTGATCTTATCCTGCAGATATTCGCGGTTTCTCTTGCAACCGCCCGTGATATAGCCCTTTTCGGCTAGACGGGCAGCGCGGTGAAGCAAGGGCAGCTTCGCCGATTCTATGACTAGTGTGACACTGCTGCCGCTCGCCATCCCGAGTGCGTGGCCCAGGATGCCGAAGCCGGTCACGTCCGAGCATGCATGGACGGGAAATTTCCGTGCGACTTTCGAAGCGACAGCATTCAGTGTAATCATCGACTGCACCGCTGCGTCGACACTTTCTTTCGAGGCCTTCCCTTTTTTGAGCGCAGTGCTGATAATTCCGGTGCCGAGAGGCTTGGTTAAGATTAGCGCATCTCCTTCCTGCACCCCGACATTGCGAAAGATCTTGTCGGGATGGATGACTCCCGTGACGGCCATGCCATACTTGATTTCTTCATCGATGATGCTGTGCCCGCCAATGACAACTGCGCCGCTTTCTTTTACTTTGTCGGCCCCGCCTCTCAGAATCTCTCCGAGGATCTCGATGTCCATCTTTCCCTTGGGAAAGCAGACGATGTTCATACAAGTCTTCGGTTCACCGCCCATGGCATAGACGTCGCTCAGGGAATTGGCGGCGGCGATTTGGCCAAAAATATAGGGGTCGTCGACGATGGGAGTGAAAAAATCGACGGTGTTGACGATGGCGAGGTCGGGCCGAAGACGATACACCCCCGCATCGTCGGAGGTTTCCGTACCGACCAGCATGTCGACGTTGTCAAACTTAGGCAGGCCGTGCAAAACTTGCACGAGATCGGCGGGGCCGAGCTTGGCGGCTCAACCTGCGGCCTTGACCTCTTGCGTCAGACGGACTGCTTTGTTGTTTCCGAGCTTCATACAAGTTCGACTCTAGTTCTATCGGGACTTCATTTCAATCTCTTCGGGTCGATTCCCCG
>JAHKKJ010000736.1 GCA_020027655.1 Deltaproteobacteria bacterium
CTGGCCTTTTTTCTCGCGCAGATTGAGTGTGACGCTTTTCTTATTTCGATTGAGTACGCGGAAACTGGGGCCGTAACCCTCGTATTTGGGATTGCGGCCGCGATGCGTGTCGCCGCCGTCGGGCAACTCGACTTTAATAACCTCGCAGCCAAGATCGCCGAGCAAGCTGCCTGCGTAGGGGCCGGCGACATGGCCGCTGACATCGATGGCAACGGTTCCTTCAAGAGCTCCAGCTATCATTTCGAATACGGTTCTCCCACGAACTAAGAATTGACTTACTCCAAAGAGATCTGGTTGTCCACTGCGCCGGCCCAGCCCTGTTTGCCAAACAGACTTTCGTCGTATTGAAAGATGATCGGATGGGAAAACAGGTTTGGGTTTGGTAGTGGACCACCTGGAGTCACCGCTGTCATCCCGAATCCTTCGGCTGTCACTCTGAGCGAGCGAAGAGTCTCAGGACAAGCTCCGTGAGGGATCTTGGCAAAACTGAACCCGCTCGCATTAACTTAAGGTCATTCGTTTGGTGGATAAATGTGGGGTGGGGTCTTGCGCCCCAAGAGTTCCGGTTCTAGGCTAAATTAAGAGTCTGCTAAAATTCCAAAAGAGAATGGAGAGAGTTATGATTGTGCTTCGTTTCGCTCTCTTGGTGAGTATTGTGCTGGCTTTAGGCCTCATGATTCCGCCAGAAACGGCCATATCGGCAACGCCGCAAATCGCGGATACGGCAGATCAAGTCGTGAGCCTGAGGAATGTGACGGTCAAAGAAGATGAGGTGGCGGGAGAAGTGGTAAATATTTCACAGCAAACACTCCGCGATGTCCAGTTGCGGATCCTCTATTCGTGGCGTTGGAAGAATGAATTTCACCCAGGGACAGATGATCCCGGAAGAGCTGTCTATCAGACGATCGACAGAGAAATAGCACCAGGCCAGAGCGCGCGGTTTAACTATAAGCCCTCGCCGCCGCTGCCCGCGCGCAAAGATGGGTATTTCGACATCAGCGTTAAAGTCGTTGGCTTTACGCAGGTCTACCGCTAACGCTTTGGTTTAAAGGAAAGTAATTTCGGCGCGGCGGCTAACGATTGCGGGTCACAAGCAACGCATCGACGGCAAACGCCCCTCGGCCCGCGGGCAGCACAACGACAGGATTCAAGTCCATCTCTGCGATGTCGTTGCCGAGATCGTAAGCCAGCCAAGAGAGGCGAGCAGCCATTTCGGCAAGCGCGTCGACATCAGCGGGTGACGCGCCGCGCACGCCGGAGAATACTTTTGCGCCTTTGAGATTCTCCAAAGCACGGCGGGCTTCGGTGGCACTGATGGGCGGAATCCGAATCGCGACATCGGCCAAGATCTCGACGAAGACACCGCCCAAGCCCATAACCAGAGTCGGTCCAAGCTGTTCGTCACGCGAGATCCCGAGGAGGCACTCGACGCCCTTGATCTCTTTCTGAACCAGAACACCTTCGATATTCGCATCCGGTTTCTTTGCTTTCACGGCCGCGAGCATCTCATCGTATGCTTTCTGTACGCTCTCTTTGTCCTCTAATCCGATCCGGAGCGCGCCGAATTCGGTCTTATGCGGGATATCGACGGATGCGATTTTGAGGACGCAGGGGTAGCCAACTTTTTCCGCTGCGCTCACCGCTTCGTCGGCTGAACGCGCTATGCCTGCCGGCGCGAGCGCAATGCCGTAGGCTTGCAGTAGTTCTTCCGTGACCTCGTAGGACAGAACGCCCCTGCCAAGCTGCGGACGCGCAGGCGCAAAACCCGCTCGCGTAACTGACGCAAATCGACCGATGGCGCGGTCGCGTTCGTTCTTGCGCAGCCGGCCGATGGCACGTAATGATTTGCGGTAATCGCCAGTGAACGTCAGTCCCAGCTCGTTAAGCCGCTGGTACCAAACTTCGGCCGGCGGTTCGGTGGCGCGGGTGAGCACGAACACGCGCTTATTGTTGGTGACACTCAAGTCGGAAATCTTTTGATAAAGCTTCTCCGATAAAGGCGTGAGGGACTCGGGTAAATTCAAGCGCAGGCCCACCATATCGATCTTCGGTTCCTGAAAAAACTTCTCTAAGCAATGATCAAAGCCTTCAGGTTTTATCCGCTGCAGATCTTCAACGTCGAGTGGATTTCCAAGGAGCGTGGGTTTGTCCAGGCTGTGGACCATGACTTGCAGAGTCTCCGGACTTAGTTCCGGCACGGGCACGCCTTCCTGATCGGCGATATCACAAAGCAAGGTGCAGTCGCCGCCGGAGATCGTGATAAGACCAACGCCCCGATCATGTCTGTCCGGTCGCATCTTCGCACCGGCGAACAGCGCCGTCGTGTCGATGAGATCGTCGAGATCGTTGACGATGATGGCGCCGTGTTGCTCGAAAAACGCGTCCCACGCGGCAGCGGAACCGGCGAGTTGACCCGTGTGGGCGATAACATTGCGTTTTGCCCGCTCGGTGCGACCCGCGCGGAGTACTAAGACCGCCTTGCCATTGGCAACGGCGCGGTCCAACGCTGCGGCAAAACGTTGCGGTTCCTTGGGCGCGGCTTCGATATAGGTGGCGATGACGTCGATTTCCGGGCACTCGGCCTCATAATCGAGATAATCAGCAGCATTGAGGATAATCTCGTTGCCGCCGCTGGCGCAAAGGTGAAAACCGAGGCTGCGTTTAGCGCCGGCGTTGATCAAGAGATTCATCATGCCGCTGCTCTGAAAGATACAGCCGATGTTTCCCGCGCGGAGATTCCTCGGTAGTTCGCCGCCCCAAATGCCCAGCTTGGCTCGGACCGAAACGAAGCCCATGCAATTCGGTCCGAGAAGTTTTATCCCTGCCGCTTGTGCGGCTTCGGTCAATTGCTGTTGCAACTGTTTTCCCGCCTCGCCGCCCTCGGCGAAACCGTCGGCAAAAATTACTCCGGCCTTGACGC
>JAHKKJ010000737.1 GCA_020027655.1 Deltaproteobacteria bacterium
CGTCGAGCACGTTGCCGACCATCCTTACACCTAGTGGATCGTCAACGAAGCTGATCCAAATCTGGCGATGGAAGTATTCGCTCGGGAGCAACTTAGGAAGAGTTATAGGACTATCGCCGGTGAGTCTGCGGCCGTCTCTCGTCCGCTGATACCAAATGTCGAGGCCCTGGATCATGCTCGGTATCCAAGCGAGCCCGGCCTCGGCCATCACGATCTTGAGACGCGGATGGCGGTCGAGGACGCCCGTGAAGATGAGACCCGTCATCGGTTCGAGAAGTTGCATCCCCGGCGGCTCTTGGGCAAAGCGGGAGGCTACCGAAACCACAAGATTCGCCGCGCCGCGATCGCCCACATCGAGGCGCGTTTTTTTTACTAAGACGGCGAGGTGAAAACCGATTGGGATGCCCACTTCCTCAGCCAGCGCCCAGAAGGGCTCCCACGCGTCGTCGTAGACGGGTGGGCTCGCGCGGGAGGCGAGAATGTTCACATGACGCAGCCCGCCACGCTTCGCGAGACGATCAAGCTCGTCACGGGCAAACTCAGGATCCTCCATCGAGAGCTGAGGGACGCCGATCAAACGCTCCGGCTTCGCCGCGCAGAAGTCGGTCAACCAGTCGTTATAGGCTTCATAGCAGCACCGCCTGAGCTCCGGGTCAGCGATCGCCATCGGATCGGTGGGGCCATACATGACGGAAGCCTCGGCGCCGTCGCGGTCCATATCGGTGAGACGTAGCTCGGCAGTCGTCGGACGCAGCTCGCCCTCGCGCATCACGCCGCCGCGTTCGATCGCCCACATGGCGCCGCTCCCCTGAGCGGCGGTGTAGTAACCATGCGGGCTAAAGGTCTGACCTTCCCAAGTCCAGTACGCGCCCTTTTCATTCTCCACGACGAGTGGGCCGCGCTCGCGCAGACCGGCCGGGAGTCGCTCCGTCCACAGGTCTTTCGGCAGCCAGCGCAGATCGATGTGATCGTCGGCGGAGATGAATCGGTATACCATTTTATTTGCCATAAACGGTCTCGATATATCCGCTAGCCTCGATCTCTTTGAGCACCGAGTTGTCGATAAATTCCCTAGGGTCGGCGTCTTTCGCTTTGGGGAGATCCTTGGCGAGAATATCCAGAGTATCTTTGATCGACCTGAAAGATGGATACGGGACCTTCAGAAAGTAGGGTCTCATGTAGTTGTAGCTCTGTTTCAACAGCTCGCGGTCGGAGATTCTGGTATGTTTGGTCAGCACGCGGAGCGAAAACTCCTCGTCCGTTTTCAGAATCTTCGCCCCCTCGATCATCGCCATGAGAAACTGTTTCGCCTCTAGCCGGTTGGAGGCGAGCGAAGCTTTTTTGACTCCGAGACCCGACGAGACATAGTCGACCCCCAAGCTTGTCATATCGAACAACATCTTGAACCCTGCCTTCTGTGCCACGAACGAGGAAGGCGGCGAGAGTGTGCCCGCATGGACGACCTTCGCCTTCATGGCGGCCACGGTCTCGGCAACCCCTCCCACGCCGCGGATCGCTACGTCCTTGTCAGGGACTAGCCCGGCTTCTCGGAGCGCCAGCCGGGTAGCGAAGTCAGTGCTGCCGCCGATTCCGGAGACCCCGACAACTTTCCCCTTCAGCTCTTGCATGGAATTGATTTCGGGAGCGCTGTGCATGGTGAACAGGAGCTTGTCGACGAAGTTGGCGATCAATATCGCGTCCGCTCCCCCAAGAACTGCAGAGGGAACCGTCCGGCTGGAAACGCCCTGGGCGAAATGGACCGAGCCACCGACCAGAGCCTGGATGGTCCGGGCGCCCGTGAGGACGTAGCGGACATCCATACCATATTTCTTGAATGCCCCGGCATCGATGGCGACAAACAGCGGCGCCTGCAGCAGCGATACCGCGGGCACCGCTACGTTGATCGTCTTCAGCGGCGTCTCCGCTCCAAAAGATGAAGCCGAAGGAGACAGCAACAAAGCTGTCAGAGAGATTAGGATCGTCCACCGTTTCATGGTTAGCTCATTTTCCCAGTTAGTTATGCCCCGATTACCCCAAGCGGGAGAAAATGTCCAGCTCAGTTTTGAATGATCCAGTGGCCTCTAGTGTCCTGGAACTAAAGTTCGCAAATAAATCAGCGAGGCCCCAGCGTCATACCCGCGAAAGCGGTTATCTGGTAGGGGCGGGTTTCAACCCCGCCCTTACATCCGGATTCCGGGTCGCGCTAGGTATCGCCAGCCTGCCCGGAATGACGCCCAAATTATTCAACGGATTTTGGGAACACCACACTAGATAGCACTACAACGTTTTCCCGCTCAGCGGGTTGACTGTTGTGCACACAACTTGATAGGGGTTTTGGTCAAGCCTTTAACAGAAGAAAGGGAGGTGTCAGGATGAGAGAAAAAATGTTTTCAGTTTGCGCAATTTTACTTGCCGTGTGTCTGACTGCCACTGCCGCGCACGCCACCTTGCAAGAAGACGTCGATCAGGCCGTGACGATCATTGAACGCTTCGAGGAGATCCCTGAGAAAGCAATTCCGCCGGCGATTATGCGCGCCGCGAAAGGCCTGGCGATCCTCACCGTTACGAAAGCCGGGTTCATCGTCACTGGCAAAGGCGGGAGCGGCCTTGTCATTGCGCGAGTCGGTAAGGGTTGGAGCGGTCCCTCGGCGATCGGCACGGGAGGGGTAGGAGTCGGCTTTCAGGCTGGGGCTGAGGTCTCTGAGCTTGTGATCGTCCTTAACACTCCTGAGGCCGTCAACGCGTTCTCGAAAGGGGGCAACGTCACCCTCGGAGCCGGCATGAGCGTAGCGGTGGGTCCCGTCGGACGCACTGCCGAGGGCAGCGTGACGTTGCAGGCGGCTATGTATACTTACAGCCGAAGCCAAGGAGCTTTCGCCGGCGTTTCCTTACAGGGCGCGGTCATCGCCACCCGGGACGA
>JAHKKJ010000171.1 GCA_020027655.1 Deltaproteobacteria bacterium
AACAAGCGCGCCGCGGCGGGATGGGGCGCTCTTTGCGCGATGCTGACGGTGTTGACGATTACCACTACTGGCTCCAGCAGCACCCACTCGATGGGAGCCCCTGATTGACGAAACTTTGCGCGTGGGGCCCGTAGCCGATGGTGAGCGGCGCTTCTCCCGCCGCGACGAGCTGGATGCGGCCGCGCGCGCCGCGCTGAAAGATCTGGTCCTGCTGGGCCAGACGGCGAAAGTAGGCCAACCCTTTGTCGCGGCCCCAAGAATTTAGGAGACCGTCGAACCATTCGAAATTGTCCGTGTCGTTGATGATTTGCCTGCCCTTCCACATGGGCTTTAGCAAGTCCTCATAGGTCTTGGGGACGTCGTCGGGCTTTACGTTTCGTTTGTTGTAAGCCAGAACGAAGGTGTTCTGAAACGTAGACCCCCAATAGCCGTTCTTGTCCCTCAGCTCGGCGGGAAGATATTTGTGCTCGGGCGATTCGTAGCGGCCGATAATGTTTCTCTGCTTGAGCACGGTGAAACCGCCCCGAGTGGACATACCGTGCAACACGTCGGCGACGTAATTCTTAGCGGCGTATTCACTGACGATGCGATTGACCAGCGCGCCGGAAAGATCGACTTTGATGAACGGATATTGCTTCTCGAACATGTCCATGAACTGTTTGCTCTCGGGTATCGAAACGGTCGTGTACCAGGTAACCCGCCCTTCCTTTTTCGCCTGCGCGACGAGGTCGGCGCTTTGGTTTTGGCCATGGACCGTCGCGCATCGAGTCAATATCATAACACAATAAGAATTTTCCCGAGCTTCGGTTGAATCACCATGATCGTTCCCTCCGGATAAGAACTTTAAATTCGCACGCTATTTCATTAATTCCATGGCGCTGTCGATAATGTCTTTCAACGATGGTAAAAACGGCCGCTCGTCCCAATAGGGAAGAAATTCGTCGGCGCCGGATATGATCCGCGGCGTAACCGCAAGGGCGCCCGATGGCAACTCGTCGAGCAAACAGCGCACGTAAGGCGCGTACCCCGACCAAGGCGGTTCGTCTTGCACGATCAGTATTCTTCCCGTCTTGCTTGCCGCTTTCAGAATGGTCTCCTGGTCTAGCGGCTTAATAAAGCCGAGACTAACCACTTCGACCACGCCGCGATTTCCCTCTTTAGCCAACTGATCGGCCGCATCTTCGGCAAGCGCCGCGGTTCGTCCGGCGGCGATGATCGTGAGACGATCGCCTGAACGCGTCACTCGCGCTTTGGCGCCGGGATTGGTAGCAGCGATTTCTCCCGAACGGCTGTGAATCGACCGGTCCTCAAAAAACAAAGTGGGCGTCGGGCGCTGCAAGGCATTGCGAAAAGACCAGTAAGCTTCATCGGAGGAAGCAGGCATAACGAGATTGAGATCTGGAACATTGTAGAACCATGACACGGCAACTTCATTTCCCATAGGTCCGTGCCCGCGAAATCGCGCGATGGGAAGGCGAATCACCACGGGACATCGTAAACGCCCGCAGGTGAGGTAGTGCATCTTGGCAGCGCTCTGCACGATGGCTTTATGACAGACGGAGGAAATATCCGCGTAGGCAATCATCACCACCGCCTTCCACCCTTTCATCGCCGCGCCGACCGCCATCGCTTTCGCTGATGCTGGTATCGCGAATGCGGCTCTCGCCGAACTCTTCAGCCATTTGCTTCAAAGTATAACCGGCAATATTCTGGCCGATGAGGATTAAACGCGGTTCTGCGCGCAATGAATCCTGAAGCGCTCTCCCGACTGCATCTCGATAAGTCAACGTCGCCATCGTTCTCTCTCTTTCACTGGCCTAATCAACTAGCGGAAGCGCGAGCAGAAATCCGCGACCCCCTCTTTTTCTCCCCCTTAGCAAAGGGGGAGATTGAGTGGGGTTCTAGATTCCTCCTGCTTGCGTGGCCATGACGATAGTCATACTTGTCATTCTCATCAAATTTCTGACCCAGACACTGCCGTACTATTTCAACTCCGCGAGAACCTGATTGAACGCTTCTTGTATCCCCTGTGCTTCCTCTTGCTGCACTCGCTCGAAGTCTCGCGCCGATGCGAGGCCATGGCCGATCAGCCAATCGGCCATTCGCTTTAGCGGATCGTGCTTTTCCCATTCGGCCAGATCTTTTTCGATTCCCGGTCGGGTCTCACCGAAATGGGAACTGTAGGTACCGCTGCGAAAAGTGATGCAATCGAGAAAAACCGCCTGACCGCTTAAGGCAGTGGCGCGCGCCCAGCGCGCCGAATGATAAACATCCCACGGATCGTTGCCATCGACCTTGCGCGTAGCGAAACCGAAGGGCTCAGCATAAGGAATCAATTCACGATGCTTGCGCACCTTCTCCCAAGGAGTAGCCATCTCCCAGCCATTGTTTTCACAGACGAGAATCAACGGCAGCGACCAGATGCCGGCGATGTGCATGGTTTCATGAAGATCACCCGAGCCTAACGTGCCGTCGCCGAAGAAAGCTAAACTTACAGCGCCCTGCCCCTCCAGCTGCATGGCCAGCGCCAGTCCCGCAGCCATCGCCAAATGGCCGCCGATCATCGTCGAACCGGGCATCACGCCGCGCTCGGGCCACGAGCTGTGATGCGGCGCATCGCGCGATCCTCCGGCCGCCAGCGGGCTGTGCATGATCTCGCGCAACTGCTCGGCGATGGTGATGCCCATGGCAACCATGGCACCGCGCGTACGAAACGATGGAATCACGGTATCGCCCTTTTCCATCGCCAGGCAGGAACCCACGGCGATGGCTTCTTGGCCGCGGCTGGGAAAAACTTGCGCCGACATCTTGCCTTCGTGCTCCCAGCGGATGCAGGCTTCTTCGAACAAGCGAGTCACTAGCATGTCTTTATAAAGACGCCATTCGATGCTGTTTTGGCGATCAATGCCTAGTGGAGATTGGGTTGGTTCCATTGCGATCCTCTTCTTTCAATCACTCACCAATGTTTTAATCCGCTCGATGGGAGAAGATTGAGGTGAGGGTGTTAGCATGCCGGAGGGTGACGAAGCCGGAAAAACAATGCAAGATTCCGGCGCCACAGAAAAATATACTTGCTTGCCCGCAGCCGGCGTGCGCGTGGGATGCGCGCGTAGCCGTAGCGCAATTTCACCGCAGCGAATCACGACGTCGGCCGAGTTGCCGAGAAAAGTGACCCGCTCGATAATGCCGGTTCCAGTATTGGTTCCGTTGTTCGACGGATTGTTCCGGTCGAAAAATTCGACATACTCGGGACGGAAGAATAACGACGCCGGCAATCCTTCCCGCCAACTCGATGCTACGCCGGGCGATAAAAGCGCCCAGCGGCGGAATCCAGGAGGGCCGATAAAAACAGACTGGCCGCATCTCTGGAGGCTGTCATCGTAAATAGCGCCTCCAAATAGTCCAAAGTTCCACGAACGCCATAAAAAAATCCTTCGCTTTGACCTTGGAACCCGGGACATCGCGCCACTCATAGAGGGGGAATTCGTAGATGGCCTCCCCAGCCTGACACATTGTTGTTCCTCGCCGTGCTCTAATAAGTCGCGCAACAATTTCAACATCAAATAGCCACCTAGTTACAAACGGTTCTTCAAAAAGTGATCTTATCTGAGGTGTAGCACGGAACAATTTCGCGCCGCACTGTGTGTCGTAGACGCTCAGTCCCAACACCAGAGACGCTGCTGTCGCGAACATCCGCCCGGGATAATGCCTAATCGCACTCCGCTGAATGCGTCGACCCAACAATCTAACTCTAGATCCGAAGATCATCTCAATTGACGGATTAGAATCCAACATCTGACAGAAGTCATAAATCGCGTCCAGAGGTGTTGCTAGATCAGCGTCCCAAAAGCCCACATAGTCCGGATTTTCTTGAAAAGCCAATAATAAACCAGCTCGAGTCGCCTCGGCTTTTCCAACATTTCTTGCTAAGCTATGAACGTAATAACGACCCGGCGCACGAGCGCGAAGGGACTCGAGAACTTGTAAGGTCGAATCTGTACTGCCATCGTTAACAAAGATAAATTTTTGATGATGGTGATCACTGTCAAAAGCCAGGAACTGCTCGATTGGGAATCTTTTGGCTTCGTTATAACAGGGTAATATCACAATCGCGTAATGCATATCTTTGTTTCAAGTTACATCGATCGTACGATAACAGCTCGGTCACATTTGCGCTGACTATCAATAATGACGTGGACTGGTTGTGTAACACTCTACTCGACAGCACAAATCGCGATCAAGATTCGCCATTCGTTATTTGTTGGGCGAGCATCGGCAGTTTCCGTTACATAATTGCAGGGTCCGCACAGGTCCCCATATGGATGCCCGCTGATCTTCGTAGGCTCCAACGAATACTGCAGTAGCTTATCAGAAGCTATATGAAGTTGTTGTTTACATCCAGGGTAGTGGTCTGATCAGCCCGTTGAAGAAGTTCAACCAACGGGATGATGCTTCAGGAAATTCTGTAAGGCCAGGAGCGCGCCGTCACCGTCCCAGAAAGTCATATGCCTTACGCCTGGAACCAGTGCCAACTCCGCGCCGGGAACCAATTCTCCCAATCGCCGTGCCGTGCCCACCGGCGTGCTTCCCCGCCGGTTCACGTCATCCTCTGCGCCGCAGAGGATCAGTGTCGGCACTTTGACCGCGGGTGCCCTCGCCAGAGCGTCCCAAGTGAGGCGCGCCTCTTCGTGGTAGCCAAACTGCTCCACGGTGCTTTGTCCCGACCAGAGAGCATCGGCCAGAGCGTTGGCCAAGTCGCGGTGCTCGCGATAAAAGGCCGGGTTAAACGCCATACCATCGTTGTTTATGTGCGTCTTGATGTATTGCTCAAATCCCATTTCATGAATTTCGCGCGCCGCATCCGGCGACAAATCCCGCGGGCCTCCGCTGAGGGTCTTTGATCCCGGCCCCGCGGCAGCCATGGTTAGAGTCGCGACTAAATCCGGCCTCGCGATAGCCATCGCCTGCACGATCTGCCCGCCCAGCGCAAAGCCCACAACGTGGCAACGGGCGATCCTCAGATGTGACAAAAGCGCAATGCCGTCCTGAGCGAATTGTTGGACCGTGTATCCGTCCTTCGGTTTGCTACTGCGTCCCGTTCCACGGCAATCGAAGATGATCGTGCGATAACGTTGGCTGAGCACAGGCACAACCCCAACGTTCCAGGTCGCCGCCGGCCACCACGAAGGCGGCACGAGCAACACCGGCTCGCCTTGTCCTGACTCTTCGTAGTAAAGACTGACATCTCCTAGGTTCGCGGTCGGCATTTCACCTCTGTTAAAAGTTCAAGGTGGACGAGATCCCCTTTTTCTTTTGAACTTTGAACCAGGAACTTTGAACTTCTGTGCCCGCGACCGTAGAGGCTCGCTCCTCGGCCCTCTGTCGCGAACAATGCAGACTATCCTTTCCGTTTAGCGCGAGGGGGCTTTCTTCACAAGGGGAAAAAACATGAGGCTCGGAAGTGAAAATCATTGACTCGCACCAATTGGATGCCGTGCCAAGAAATCTTGCAGCGCGCTAAGCCCACCGGTGCCATCCCAAAACGTCATATGCTTCACGTTCGGAATCAAAAATAGTTCGCAGCCTGGGGTTAGCTCGGCCAGACGCCTTGCGGTTCCCACCGGCGTGCTACCGCGCCGGCTCACATAATCGTCGGCGCCGCAGAGAATCAGCGAAGGCACTTTTACCTCGACGGCCTTCTCCAGAGTATCCCAAGTAAGACGCGCATCCTCGTGGCGGCGAAAAACTTCGACCGTGCTTTGTCCCGACCAAACGGCATTGGCCAGGGCCATCACCACGTCGCTATGGTCGCGATAAAATTTGGGGTTAAATGCCATCGTGTCGTTTTCCACGTAGGCGCGAATATAACGCTCAAAACCCATGTCACGAATTTCGTTTTCCGTATCAGGCGACACGTTCCTCAGACCGCCGCTCAGCGTTTTCGCTCCCGATCCTGAAGCGGCGATGGTGAGCGTCGCCACCAGATCCGGCCGCGCGATGGCCATCGCTTGTACGATCTGCCCGCCGAGAGCGAAACCCACTGCATGGCAACGGGCGATGCCAAGATGCGCCAGTAACCCGATGCAATCTTGAGCAAATTGCGCCACCGTGAAACCGTCTTTCGGCTTGCTGCTTCGGCCGGTTCCTCGGCAATCAAAGACGATGGTTTGAAAGCGCTTCGAGAGAAACGGCACAACGGTGACGTTCCACGTATCCGACGGCCACCAAGAAGCCGGCGCGAGCAGAATCGGTTCGCCATTGCCCTGCTCTTCATAGTAAATTTCAACCTCACCTAGATTCGCTTTCGGCATATTGAACTTTGCGCTACCAATAACGATGTCGATTTGGGTAATTTCAATTATTCGAGACCTAATCCGAATGATTTTCGCTGTCAACAGGTGTTCCCATTCAATGGCTGATATTGGTACACTGCGGCAATTACGGTATTAGAATTAGTGATAAACTGGTGTCGACCATTTTTGAGTGACCCCTAAGGACGATATGGTTCTCGAATTGGCCGTATCAGCTGGGTGCAATATTATTGTAACTTACAACAAAGACGATTTTGAAGGGGTTGAACAATTTGGTATCCGAGTCATGACCCCGCGGGATCTTTTATTCGAAATAGGGGAACTGTCATAAGCACAATCAGTCTTCGCTTACGCGTTGGTCACTGAGGTGGGCGGAGATTATTGTGGTTTTGGATTGGATCCATTCTGAGTACGATAAGCCTGTGGGTTAACATCGAAATCGAGGAATAACAACTCATGTCTGGTTGGAAAGCACGCATCGGATATCTTTCTCCATCGGTTTTCGAAACCCCCTCCGATTGGGATTACATTCTCCCGAAGGGTTTCACGATCGTCGCCTCAGGGCTCAACGTCCAAGCCCATACAACCGAGGAATTCAACAAAGCCATCGACGCTCTAGAGAAAGGATTGGGAATTTTTACTGCGGAAGAGTGCGATGCTATTCTCCTGGGCGGCATTACACTGGGCACGCAGCGAGGCTACGCGGCGGAGCAGGAGGTTGTCGCCAAGCTGTCCGAACACGTGGGACTACCCATCAGCACGGGTATGAACGCCAGCGTCGAAGCATTGAGGCACCTCAATGCCAAAAGCATGGTCATTGCCACAGCTTACATGGAAAAGATCAACCAAGCGGTGAGGCGATACTACGAGGATGCCGGGTTTCAGGTTTTAGGGATAGCCGGTTTGGAGGTCAAAAAGCCCGTGGATCAAGTAAAGCTTCCAGACTATGCTTCCTATAAAGTTGCCAAAACACTCTTTCAGCAAAACCCGTCCGTCGACGCAATCCTGATTCAGGGCCGCTGGCGCTCTGTCGCCTGCGTGGAAGAGCTAGAAAGTGATAGCGGACGGGCGGTCGTGTCCAGCACGGCAGCCTCGCTGTGGTGGGTGCTTCAAAGATTAGCCATGAGAATTCCCATCGAAGGATACGGTCAACTGCTCCGATAGAGGCCCGAACCGCCCCTCGTCGATGACAGATTTGCACAGAAAAAAAACGGGCCTCCCTGTGGAGGAAGGCCCGTTCGTGACGCTATCGCGTCGTCAGTGACTCTCTGTGTTTTTCCTATTGTGCCCGCCTCGCAGCAAAGGCGCTTTTCATTTGATTCGATCTCTCTCTGTCGGCGAGATTC
>JAHKKJ010000738.1 GCA_020027655.1 Deltaproteobacteria bacterium
AAGCCTGGATACTGGATTCTTTAGTTACACAAGATGTTGCACAAGCATGAGAAAAAAAACGCAGGACAGGAACGGTAATCAAGCCTAATCGAAACCCCCAGTGTCAACACGACTGTCGAGTTGACACTGGGGAGGTGCTTGACTTAAAAGTTGCCGCTTGAATCGGATGACTAAACGTACAACGGTGATTCGATATCCGGTGGGCGTGCTCCGATTCCAGGAGCCGTGTTCGGCAATAAAAAATCTGAAACCTGCATTAGACTTCATATCTTCGAATACCCTCCAATCCATTTGCCTCAGATTTGAGCAAATCTGATACCACGCTGGCAAGTGAGAAGCTGATTCATCAAGATCAATTCGCTTTCATTAAACCATTATCAGTCGGATCGATGAAAGCGGGCAGTCTCGTCGGCAAAAACCGCACCGGCTAGAAGCGGCCCGTGATCGAGAACCCCCGAGATAGGCCCTTTGCTAGCCACCCGTGATTTAGGCATTATTGGCGCTGCGGTGCGTTGTTTGTTAGTTTGTTGGTGAGGTATTTAACATGGCGTCCTGTTATCACGGTACGCTCGAATTATTGCCCGAACGCAAGACGACACTCCGGTGCCGGTACTGCCATTTGACCATCGCCGGCGAGGAACTGGGAGACGGTTTTTGCCCGGAATGTTTCGAGATCAGCGGCACCAAGCGCTACGAGTTCGACCAATTGGCAGCGACGGAGGGCGGCGGCGTGCGGTACCGGTGTGAGGAATGTGGCGCGATCATCAAGAGTCCCTAGCGAAGCTAAAGGGCGGGGTGCCGGTAGTTTGATTTCTTCGATCTTCACCGCTGACACTCTCCCGTCTTTGAGCAGAAAATAATGGCTGGACCGGATTTTTATAAGATTCTGGGGATTTCCCGCACAGCAAGCCCAGACGAAATAAAATCAGCGCACCGCGAACTGGTCAAAAAATACCATCCCGATCTGTTCCCTAGTGCTACGCACAAAGCACAGGCCAATAAGAAATTACAGCAGATCAATGAGGCTTACGCGATCCTGTCAAACGCGGAACGCCGCCGGCAGTATGATTCCAGGTATTTTCAAAAGACGACCGTTGTTAAGCCGGCAGCGGCTGCAAGCAAGAGCAGATCGACCGCAACTTTTCGTCGACCCCCCGCCATAATCATTTGGAAGAATATAGCTTGGCGGGCCAACGAAAATTTGCAGCAAATTAAGAAGACTTTTCGGAGTCTGTCAAAGGCCGCCCGAGATTACTATAGCGATCTTTCGCAAAAGATGCGCATCGCAGAGCAAGCGGCAGCGACCCAAAGCACTTCCAGTTCAGGACAGTCTCATCCAGCCGCCGCAATGGTTTGGAATTTTTTTAGCCGCTGGGCCCGCTGGGTTTCCGTCAAGATGACAGCGGGCATCCTTGGTATAATGGTTCTCGTTTTGATTTTGCAGGCGGTGTGGAAGGAACCGGAGATGACCGTCGAGTGGACATTGCTGCAGAGCACGGTGGTTGACCCGCCGCGCAATGATCCCGGGCTAAAGTCCGGTGAACTGAACTGGAGTCCGCTAGGCTATCACCCCTCCAAGGCGCAGTGTGCGGAAAGTCTAAAGCAGCGAGTTGCGGTGGACGAGCAAGGCGGCAGCAAAGTATTTTTGGATGAACGTACTGGCACGATAGCAATGACCATTTACGGGAAAACCGAGGCCGCTCTAACTGAGGAATTTCTTCGTGAGAAGTTAAAGCGAGGGAATGCGGCTGGTGTTGAGCCACAAGTGTTAGAAAAGCAAGCGAGGGACGAGGCGCAGGAGGTTGTAAGAAAAAACGGATTTACCCAACGGGTGAAGCACTACCAGTGCCGCCAAACTCAGGTTGTTAAACCGGAATCGTGGCTACGGAGTAAGGTGAGGCAGCTCGGGCTAATCTCCTGAAAATAGTCCGCAATTAATTGTTTCTATGCCTTCGGTCGGTCCGCGATCCCTCGTGTCTCCGCGGCATGACCTTTCTTGCTATTTCAGTGAGAATTCCTACAACCGCTCGGGTGGCGATTGCCGAGAGTATTGCGGCAACGGGGTCTCGCAGCCCTCCTGCCGCACTCGCTGACATTGGCGAGTGATCCCCCGGAGGATCCGCGCGGTAAGTGTCGGCGGAGTGCCGGTTTTTTCCTCTGACCAATTTCCTAGCTATAAACCCTGCCAAAACCGATCCTGCAAATATTAGAACTGGGCGCTCTTCGACTTTAGATTTCACGTCGGCGATGCGCTTCAAGTCTTTGATGCGCTCTTTAAAGATATTGACCTTTTCCTTGAGCGCTTCTTGACGCATGTCTATCCGGTGTTTAAGTCTTTGTTCTTCCAAGTCCATACGCTATTTTCCGTTTGCCCGTTGCGCAGCCGAAGATATCACAGTCGAGTCTTTGCACCGTATAAACATCCTCCGCCCGCCGCAATTAAAACAATTCCTACTATTCCGTAACTGCCCCAAAGAGGAAGATTGAAAATATCGTGGAGCAAATGCACCACCATTAGAGTGATCAAAATCGTACCGATACCGGCAAATGCTATCCCGGTGCCTGTCCAAATCGCGACCAGCTTAGCTTTGGCGATCTGGCGCAGGGTTTGATACTTGCGGAACTCGTACTGGCCGATAACCAACTGTTTGGCATCGTCGACAATACCGCGAGCCAGCGATAACAGAGACGGTTTCGGGATTCTTCGGGCATCCCGTAACATCAGTTTATCTTTCGCTACGTCGGGCGAGCAAGTATCCGATCCCTAGTCCAATCAGGAGGGATGGAATAGGGTAACGTCGAACGAACCCCACCACATCGCTTCGGAGTTTTTCCAGGTTTTCCTTCGACGCAACGGCCCTCAATGCTTCTGTCGCCTGGGTTTTCAGCCCATTATAGTCGTCCAAGTAACGATC
>JAHKKJ010000172.1 GCA_020027655.1 Deltaproteobacteria bacterium
CAGCACTAACATCCAGGCGACATTCCCGACACCCACAGCAAACATCAAGAGCATCAACGCCCAGCAGCAGCCCACACAAAAAATGCCATGATGGATACCAAGCAAAAGCGCGTTTCGCCGATCATGGCGACCCCGCCAGTATTGCATGACGAAGCTCAAGGGCGCGCGGCATTTATCCAGACAGCGGTATTTCAAGCGGCTAAACTGAAAACTCCCAGCCAAAAGCAAAGTGCCCGCTCCAACCACCCACGCATTCGTTTCAAGCCACGAAATGCGCTCAACAATTTGATGCAACACCCAACCAAACACGTGGGCAGCAACACCGAATCCCATCCACACGCCTAGATAGCCTGTGATCACCAGGGTCATAAGTTGTGAACGCTCTTGCCGCCGCACGGTTAGGCGGCGGAAGATCTCCAGTAACGGCAGCGTGGTTGGCAACATCATGGCTACCGTCATCAGCGTCCAACCGATAAGGTAAAGCGTGATGGGCAGAAGGAGCGAGCCCGCGCCGATCTCTGCCAGTTGTTGGTGACCGAGGTAGCGGCCATAAGGCGACCGATCCCAGATCCACAGTGCCAACCATGCTGAGGCGACCAAGGAACCGATTAACCACAAGAAAGCCTTACGGTCGGATGAGGGAAATGGAGTGTTGGAGTATGGGAGTATTGGAGTGCTGGGTTTTGAATGCATCACTCCACTACTCCGGTCGACCACGGCGCGCTGGGTAACGGGTTTTTATCAGAATCCGTTGCCTTCCGCATAGTGCGAATCAATGGCTTAACTCTGGAAAACAAAATTCCCTTGAATTGCGTTGTGGTCCTTTAGGTCAACGTTTTGTCCCAAGGCAGGATTTTTCATTTTGAATTTCGTCGCCTTGGCCACGTACGCCGGTGAACCGGGAATCGTCGAAAATATGGAATCGTGGAGCGTTGTCACCTCGCCCGTGGGACCACGGAAAGGTTCTATCTCGCAGTCAGCGATACTCCCGATCCGCAGGGTGCCCTTTCCCTCCTTAACCTCGAAAGTGATGGGCGACCGCTCGACGGCAACCACCTCGCCAATCAACTGCACGAGATCTGCGATCGGGCCTCCCTGTTTGCCAGTATAGACGCTGAGGAGCGCTTCTTCCTGTTGCTTCGTGGCCCTTTGGTCTATGTGGACGACGGCACGCCAGTTACCTTTCAGCACATTGCCGGGAATGTGTACGATGAATCCCAGAGTGAGACCCGACACATCGACACCGTCGATTTCCCCTTTTTCGAAATGATGCGCCAAGGCAGAATCGCAAGTTCCCCTGTCCGGATCCACGCCGATCCAACAAGGACAGAGCACTTCGCAGTTGCAAACTTCGAGGAGACTACCTTCGAGCTTATAAGCCATATATCCTCCTTCGCCACGAATGTTTCGGAAAACAATTACAAAGCATAAACCTAACTGAAACCGTCCCGATTTATTGACCGCAAAACCTCTTCGGGCGACGGCGAAAATAGCGTTGCGTCAGCCGGCAGAAGCGCTTTCCGGTCAACGCTTAACGCACAGTGCTATTTGTCGCCCTTGATACGTAGGACGCAATGAAATTCAGTTATCAAATATTAAGAACAATGTCGATCCGAAAGAGACTGATAAAAAAATCACCTGCATCCCTCGACGGTTCAGCATGAACGGAAAAAATGTTTTACTCACCGATTTTGTTCGCCCGACAGATCGCGCCGGTCAGGGAGCAACGGGTGGTGGAGCGATTGCCGACGAGATCACCAGGGCAAAGCCGATGATCACAGAAGCCATCACGATAGCGACCGCAAGATTTCCCTTCTTTATTTCATCCCACTCATCCACAGGCGTAAGCCAGGTGAAAATCGACAGTAAGACCCAGAGGGAAAGAGTCATGGTCAAAATGCCTACAGCGCCCCATCCTATTAGTTTCAGATAATCAATCAGAATACTCATCGGCCGGTCTCCTTTTTATCACTGGGCGCAGCCTATTTTGTATGGGGAGCGTCGTCAAGTTATTTCAACAAAATAGGGCTGGATTTAACGACACTACAGGCGATTGCCCGGCGAAAGGCTCCACGCGGAAGGCTTCACCTCTACGATCCACGAAATACTGTTTGACGGTTCAAGTTCTCCGGGCTAAATAGCGGGTGTTCAGGCCAGCAACCACCGTGGCATGATTGTGATCGACTATCAGAATAGATCGGGAGGCTTTATGAACAAGCATGTTCTTGCGGTTGGCTTTGTTCTAGTCTTGAGCTTTTTGTCCGTTCCTGCGGCGCGCGCGCAGGAAGAAGCCTTTTACAAAGGAAAGACGATCAAGGTTCTCGTCGGAACCACGGCAGGCTCACTCTATGATTTGTGGGCGCGCACGATTGCCGCCCACATTGGCAAGCATATCCCGGGAAACCCTGAAACGCTCACTCAGAACATGCCCGGTGCAGGCCATAAGGTGGCCACCAACTACCTGTACAACGTGGCCAAGCCCGATGGTTTAACCATCATAGGATCCATCTTGCCGGGCGTATATATCGACCAGCTCGTGGGGCGGCCGGAGGTCAAATACGACTGGGCAAAGTTTGCGTGGATTGGCTCGCCGGTCAAGAGTGAATCCCAAATGACTATGCGCGCCGATGCGCCATATAAATCCTTCGACGACCTGCGCAATGCCAAAGAGCCTGCGCGCTGCGGCACCACCGGCACTTCGGGTACAGACTATATGGTGTCGCGGCTTCTCGAAGAAGCTATCCCGCCGCTGAAGATTCACTCGGTACTGGGTTATCCGGGAGGACCAGAACTCGACCTCGCCATGGAGCGCGGCGAGATCGTGTGCCGGACCTTTACGGTGGAGACGTTTTTCGCCCGCGAGCCTTATATTACATGGAAAAAGAAAGGTTTCGTACGCAACCTCTATCAAACGGGGCGGAAGCGCGATCCGCGCTTGGCCGATACCCCGACTCTGTACGAGCTCATGGACCGTTACAAGACGCCTGACAATGGGCGACGTCTTGCGACCGTAATTCTCGCCAATGGGACTCTGGGCCGGCCGATTTTCACTTCCCCCGGGACGCCGCCGGATCGGGTGAAGATCCTGCGCGAAGCGTATGAAAAGATGCTCAAAGACCCTGCCTTTCTAGACGACATCAAAAAGAAAAAATTCGAGTTAGACCCAATCAGCGGCGAGGAGCTGGAGGTCATCGTCAAAGAGGTCATGACCCAACCTCCAGAGATCATCGAGCGTCTAAAAAAATTGCTGGCCCAATAATCGTCGAAACATAGAGCGCTCAGCCCCTTGGGGCGCGAACGTCGGGATGTGGGGGATTGCCGGAATCAGCGGCGATAAGCGAGCATGACGCCGTCGCGAATGGGAAGCAGAACGTTTTCGACCCGCTGGTCTTTTTGAATCCGATCGTTGAGGGCGGCAACTGTCCGCGTATCCTGATCCCGCGGACTGAGAACCCGCCCGCTGCGCAGCATATTGTCCAGTACGATGAGCCCGCCCGGGCGCACCAGCTCGATGGCGCGGTCGTAATAATCGCTGTAGCTTCCTTTATCCGCGTCGATGAAACAGAGATCAAAGGGTCCTTTTAGGGCCTTAAGAGTTTCCCGTGCCGGCCCCAGCTTGATCTCGATCTTGTGTGTGTGAGCGCTCTCAGCAAAATAGCGGCGCGCGATTGCGGTGGTCTCGGGGTTGACATCGCAGGTAATGAGCTGCCCATCCTCCGGCAAGGCCTCTGCCATCGCCAGCGCGCTGTAGCCGGTAAACATGCCGATCTCCAGGACCCGCTTTGCCGCGGTTAACCGGACCAGCAATTTCAGTAGCGCCCCTTCGATAGGGCCGACCATCATGCCGGGAGAATCAGTTTTTTGGTGCGTCTCCTCCCAAAGGCGTGCATGAAGATCCGAAAGAGCGCGGGTATGCCGCTCCGCGTAGTCTTCAATCTGCTCAAACGAGGCCATACGGAACCTCCATTACTGTTTCTCTCATACCCCCAAGATAGCGCAAACACGAGACGGCTGCTAAGGCCTCGGATATACCTAACAAAGACGTACCATGATAGATACTATGGCGGTTATGGAGAGAGTTGAAGTCTTAGTGATTCCGCAGGTCTCGGGCGAGATCCTGCAGCGCATTCAAAACGTCGACCGTCGGATCCATATCATCGATGCCAGGGGATGGTTCGACGTCGAGCTTCGCGCCACGTGGTCGCAGTGGACCGTGGATCGTTATCTCGGCTCAAGAAAATATCCCGTCAGCAGCCTCGACGAGCGCAATCGTGCTCTCGCCTCGGCTGAGGTCGTGCTGATGGGCTGGCCACCGCTAAAGGATTTAAGAGCGCGCGCGCCGCGCTTGAAATGGGTCCACGAGCTTCCGGCGGGAGCGAGCAATTTTCTGGACACCGATCTTTGGGGCACCGATGTTTGGGTGACCACCACCCGCGGGCTTACGAACAGGCGGCCCATGGCCGAGTATGTATTGGCAAGCTTTCTCCACTTCGCTCGTGGCCTTCACTTGAGCTATCGGGACCAAAGGCGCCACCTTTTCGATCATAAAACTTACGATCCCATAATCGTCAGGGATAAGACCGCCTGCGTTGTCGGCTCCGGCGGCATTGGCCAGGAGGTGGCAAAGCTCTGTGCGGCAGCCGGCATGCGCGTGGTGGGCACGCGCCGGCACGCAGTTTCGGGAGCGCCGCTTCCGCCCGGCTTCGCACGATTAGAAGCCGCCCATCTGCTGCATAATTTGCTCGGCGAGAGCGAGTTCGTAGCCGTATGTTGCCCATGGACGAAAGAGACCACGCATCTCATCGGTCGAGCGGCTTTTGCAGCGATGAGATCAGGAACGGTTTTGGTCAACATCGCGCGGGGGGAGATCATCGACGAAGCAGCTTTGCTGCAAGCTTTGGCTGAGGGGAGGCTTCGCGGCGTCGCCCTGGACGTCTACGACGGGGAGTTCGAGCGCCCGCCTGATTCGCGTCTGTGGGACGACGAGCGGGTTGTCCTTACGCCCCATGTATCGGCGGTAACGGATGTCTCGGAGCACCGCGGGGTGAAGTTATTCTGTGAAAACCTGACGCATTATCTGGAAGGCCTGCCGTTGGAAAACGTCATCGACTGGGAGCGTGGATATTAAAAAAAGGCCGAGAGCTTGCTTTTCTACGCCTTGAACCGTTTGAACTTTTCGTGATTTTGAAAGCTTCAAGTCGGTTGCATGCGCACTTCGATGCCGGCCGCTTCCTCTTGAAGACGGAAAAGCGACAAAGTGCTTTGTTCGGACCAGCCCCGGCCGATAGCTTGCACCATGATTTGCTCCACCAAAGCAGCGATGGGCATCGGCACATCGTGCTGGCGGCCGAGCTCCGTCGCGAGCCCGACGTCTTTTCGTGACAAGCCGATGCCGAAACTGGCCGGCGCCTCGTAGTTTCCTTTGAAGACCGTCTCCAAAAAGGTTTTTCCCAACTGATGGAGTTGGACCTCCAAGCCCCAGCGCATGCAGTCCCAGAGGAGCCGGGGTTCCACCCCGGCCTTGGCGCCCAAAACGATCCCTTCGCCAATCGCCAGTCCGATGCCACGACGAACCAGGTTGTGCGCCAACTTGATCACGGTTCCTGTTCCCACTTCTCCCGTATAGACAACCGTGTCGCCGAACGTATCGAGGAGAGACTTTACCTTTTCGTAGGCTTCCAGAGCTCCGGACGCCAGCACCTGTAAACTTCGGTTGGCAACTCCATCTTTACCAACAATCAGCGGCGCATCCATGACCTCGGCGCCGCGCAACCGAAACTCGGCTTCGATGCGCCGTATGAGGTCCGGGCTGCTGCTGGAAAGATCCACATAGAGACTGCCGTCCTGAACTCCCTGCAGAAGACCTTCGGGCCCGAGGGCCACTTCCTCCACTTCCCGTGGACCCGGGAGGGAAGTGAACACTACCGGGCAATGCCGGGCTAGCTCGGCGGGGGATCCTGCCGGCTGTGCTCCTCCGTCGATCAGTGGCTGCGCTGCCTCCGGCAGAATATCGCGGACCATCATCGGATAGCCGGCCTGCTGGATATTTCTGGCAATGGCGCTGCCTATGGTACCCAGACCGACAAAGCCTATCATTTCCATCTTAACACCTCGCAGAGCGGGCAAGGCGGCTGGAGATCTCTCTCCTCCGTTTCATCGAGCGGGCATGGGATCCGCACCGGCAAGCTTTTGATAGAGCTGCACGACCTCTTGATCGCGGGGCAATTCTTTGATCGCCCGCTCTAGTTCCTCACCGCCTAAGGGCACGGGAGGATCGCCCATGAGTTTTTTATACTCCACGGGAAATTCCGGATCCGCAAACGCCTTTCGCATCGCTTCCCGAATGATCTGGACCGGCTCTTTGGGTGTTCCGGGAGGAAAGAGATACGGCCAGCGGGGATATTGAAAGGCGCGAAACATGTCGAGGAGCTTTCGCTCTTTGTCCGATTTTGCAAAACTACCGAATTCGGGTATCTGAGCAAACGCCGGGTGATGACGGCCCTTGGGGACCGTCAGAGTAGCATGAAAGTGAACCAGCTTTTTTTCGATCCACTCCGGCTGCTCGATGACGAAACGAGCCGCACCCGTGGCATGAGCATCCAACTCGCCGCGCGTGATCCCTATGTAAATTTCCGGACCGGTAAACCCGGTCACGAACTTCGGCTCTTTCAAATTGAGCAGATACGCGGCCATGCGCCCTGTGACATAGACCGGATGGCCCACCGAGTGAGCGCCTATTCGAAGCCCGCTTGCAGCGCGTAGCTTCTCGAGAGTGTCCAACCCCAGGTTCGCCTTGGTATAGAAGATGTACGGGTCTCCGGTATCCGTTGAGCCGAGATAAATGAATTTATCAAGATCATAGTTGCTGCCGGGGAGGCCAAGGATCGGCCCCACAACCAGGCCTGCACCGATGGATCCTATGGTCAGTCCGTCGGGGCGGGTGGAACTGTAAATGACGTTTGCGGCCTTCCTGCCGGCGGCGCCTTCTACGAATTCCATCAGCAAACGAGGTTGCCCGGGAATGTGTTTTTCGAGAACTTTAATCAGCGCTCGGGTCTGAAACTCGCCAGAGCCGCCGGGTCCGCCGCCGCGAATTATCTTGATCGTTTTCCCTTTGTAGAAGTCCGCTTGGGAGAAGGCATTGCCTGCCAG
>JAHKKJ010000739.1 GCA_020027655.1 Deltaproteobacteria bacterium
CCGTGAGCGCCGGCGGCGGCACCATCGCACGCATCGACGCGGTCCGTGCGCTGCAAGTCGGACCGGATAGCGCCGGCGCCGATCCCGGTCCGGTTTGCTACGACCGCGGCGGCCAAGAGGTCACGGTCACTGACGCCAACGTGGTCATCGGGGTGCTTGACCCGAATCATTTTCTCGGCGGCCGGATGAAACTGGACAAGGTCAAAGCGGAACGCGCCCTGGAAGAAAAAATCGCCAAGCCTCTGGGCTTGAGTTTACTCGAAGCAGCAGACGGAGTACTGGACATTATCAACGTGAAAATGGAAGAGGCGATCAAGGCCGTCTCATCACAACGCGGCTACGACATTCGCGATTTCACACTGGTAGCCTTCGGTGGGGGCGGGCCCATGCATGCGGGTCGGATCGCCCTCGATCTCGGTATTTCCGCGGTCCTAATCCCGCTGACACCCGGCGTCCACTCCGCCCTTGGTTTATTAATGTCCGACGTAAAGCATGACTATGTGCGCTCAAAACTGGTTGGGCTCAACGAACTGGATTTGGATGAAATTAACGGCCTTTTCGCCCAACTGATCGAACAGGCGAAAGCCGACCTGCGCGCTGAAGGATTCGACGATGCCGAGATCAGGCTCGACGCCTTTCTCGATCTGCGCTACGCCGGTCAGGGCTACGAGTTAACCGTTCCCTGTCCGCTGCCGCCGTTAAAAAAATCCGATCTCGATCTGATGCGGCAACGCTTCGACACACAGCATGAACAAGCTTCCGGCCACAAAGCCGAAACGGAGCCGGTGGAACTGGTCAGCCTGCGGCTGATTTCCTACGGGCTCGTGCCCCAGGCGAAGCTTTCTCCGGCAAAGGCGACCGGAAGAAGAGTTGATGAAGCGAAGACCGGCGAGAGGAAAGTTTACTTCGGAAAGCAGCATGGCGTGCTGGACTGCCAGATCTACGCGCGCGGCCTCCTGGAGCCGGGACAGGAGATTTCCGGCCCGGCGGTGATCGAGCAGTTGGATACGACGACAGTGATTCATCCGGAGCAGCAAGCGACAGTGGATGATTATCGGAATTTGATTGTGAAGGAGAAAAAATAGAAATCGTTCCGAGTTTCGTGTCTCGGGTCTCGAGTCAAAAGATCTGAGTCCAATCCAAGTGTTTTTCCGGATTGAAACACGAAACTCGAAACCCTAGACTCAAAACTGTTTTATGAACGTTGATCCCGTAACCTTACAAGTCATTCAGGCGCGGCTGGCCGGTATTGTCCAGGAGATGCAAAACTCGCTGTTTCGCACCGGCTACTCGACGATTATCCGCGAGTCCCAAGATGCCAGCTGCGCGATTTTAAATACCGACGGGGAAGTGGTGGCCCAGCATGTGGTTCTGCCGCTCCATATGGGCGCGTTTCCGGCTTGCGCCGCAGGATTGCTGAAGAGCTACGCCGCCCCGGAGCTTCACGAGGGGGACGCCTTCATCACCAACCATCCCTACCTCGGCGGCAGTCCCCACGCGCCGGATATGGCGGTGCTCAGTCCTATTTTCTACCAAGGCGACTGGGTCGGCTTCGCCGCCAATCTCGCACACAAGAGCGACATCGGCGGCCCCGTGCCCGGGAGCTGCTGGAGCCAAGCCCGGGAGATCTACCAGGAAGGCCTCCACGTGCCGCCGATCAAATACGTTTCCGGCTATCAAACCAGCAAAGACATCGAAGCGGTCCTTGGCGCCAACAGCCGCACCCCGGAGCTGGTCGTCGGTGACCTGCGCGGCCAAGTGGGCGCCGCACGGCTCGGCGAGAAACGCTTCCAGGAAATGATGGATCGCTACGGCAAGGAGACGATCCTCGCCTCCTACGAACAGTTGTTCGCCATGACCGAAGCGAAGGTACGCGCTGAAATCGCTTCGTGGCCGGACGGCGCCGGCGAGGGCGAACGGTTCGTCGACAGCGACGGTATCGATCTCGACAAGCCGGTTCGCCTCCATGTGCGGATCGAGAAAAAAGGCAACCATTTGCTTTTCGATTTCACCGGAAGCGCCGATCAGACCAAAGGCCCGGCGAATATCCGCCCCACCATCGTGCGGGCGGCCTGCTGTTATCTCCTCACCTGCCTGACGGACCCGGCGCTGGCCATCAACTACGGTCTGGCAAAAGTGATCGAGATCAAAGTCCGCGAGGGCAGCGTGGTGAATCCGCGCTTTCCGGCGCCCGTGAACACCTATAATCCCACGGTGCATGCATTGGTGGAGGCGCTATTAGAAGCCTCCAGCCAGATCACACCGCACAAGAAGGTCGGCGACGGCTGCAGCAGCCGTTCGATCATCATCGGCGGGCGCAGCAACAAGACCGGCAAGAGCTACGTGCAATATGAGATCTTCGGCGGCGGCTCCGGCGGGCGCAGCGGCAAGGACGGCGTCTCCGGCACCAATGTCAATCAATCCAACGCCAGAATCGCGCCCATCGAAATTATCGAATCGGAATTCTCCACCCGACTGCGCCGCTTTGAGTTGATCCCTGACTCCGGCGGGCCGGGAAAGTTCCGTGGCGGACTGGGGTTTATCCGCGAGTACGAGCTGCTGGATCATGACGCCAGATTTTCGTTGCGTTCCACCAAACACACCGTCGCGCCCAAAGGCATCGACGGCGGCTCGGACGGCAAGACCGGCCATTGCACCTTGAACCCCGGCACGGACCAATCCCGTGTCATCCCTTCACGCTACTCGGACCACACACTGCACCCCGGCGATGTCGTCAGCCTGGAAACCCCCGGCGGCGGCGGCTTAGGCAACCCGCTGGAACGCGACCCAGCCAGGGTGCTCAACGACGTCCGCAACGGTTACGTTACGCAACAAAGGGCATGGGAAGTCTACCGCGTCGTTATCGACTCGAAAGACGGTGATTACCTCCTTAACGAGCCACGGACGCGCGAG